>MIDV01000066.1:28421-35825 GCA_001830245.1 Lysobacterales bacterium RIFOXYA1_FULL_69_10
TGACGCTGCCGGCCCAATCGATGGTCACGTGCACCTTGACGCCGGCGCGTGCGCGTTCGGAAAGCGCATCGGCGAACTGTTTGCCGACCTCGCCCGACCAGTAGATGTATGTCTCGAACGTAACCGTGCGCTGCGCCGAGCCGATGGCCTGCAGCATCGCAGGGAAGATCTCGGTGCCGTTGCGCAGGGGGGTGATGCGGTTCCCGGGCAGGATCGCCGGTCCCATCATCACGCCCATCTCGCGCTGGAACTGCGGGTCGTTGACGGCGTAGCGATGTTCGATCTTCCGTTCCAGCGTCTTCTCGGGTGTCGCGAAATTCATGGCGATCGCCGCCACCAGAATCGTGGCAAGCACGGTGATCACGATCGTCCAGGTCATCTTCTTGCGGCTCCAGTTGCGTAGCATGGCGGTCCCCCTTTGAACGCGCGGAACTCTGGGTCAAGCGCCCGTTAAGCGGCGTGAACGCGGGGGCTCAGACAAACCAGGCCAGCGCGAACAGCCCCAGCATCGCAAACGCCAGCCCTAGCTTGAGCACGGTGCCGACGACGATCCCCACCCACGTGCCGAGGCCCACCTTGGCCGCGGCGTGGATCTGACGCCCATGGATGAGTTCGCCCACCAGCGCTCCCAGGAAAGGACCGGCGAACAGCCCGATCGGCCCGAAGAACAGGCCGACCACCGTGCCGACGATCGAGCCCACCAGTGCGAGCCGGCTGGCTCCCACCCGCTTTGCACCGAGCATCGTCGCGAGGAAATCCACGACCAGCGACAGGACCGTCAGCACGCCCAGCAGGACGAGCATGGGCACCCCCACCTGCTGGAAGTCGCCGGCCCATGCCGCCAGCACCATGCCGGCGAATACCAGCGGCAAGCCGGGCAGGGCGGGCAATACCGTGCCGGCGATGCCGACCAGGATGAGCACGCCCGAGAGAACGTAATAGAGGGTTTCAGCCGGCATTTTCCACTCCCCATGAAGGCCTTGCGGCCGTGATTGCATTCTTAAAATACGCCGGGTAATTTGCGACCGCTGTGTTTGTCAAGGGTCACCGTGGACCGTGGCCCGAAGCGGTAGTCCCATGCCCCGCCTCGTCGTTCGCATCTCGCCTGCTCCTTGCAACCAGCCCCGCGAAGTACGCCTTGTCCGGGCCGCCCGTCGGCCGACGCTTCCCAGTCACGTTCCACCAGGAGCACGTCATCATGTCGAACCGTGAAACAGGCACCGTCAAGTGGTTCAACGATGCCAAGGGGTTTGGTTTCATCAGCCGCGAGAATGGCGAGGATGTATTCGTGCATTTCCGCGCGATCCAGTCGCAGGGGTTCAAGAGCTTGCAGGAGGGCCAGAAGGTCTCCTTCACCGTAGTGCAGGGCCAGAAGGGCCTGCAGGCCGACGCCGTCGAACCGTTGTAGCCCCTGGAATGCGCGCTGCGGAAACCCTCTGAGCGCCGAAAAAAAGCCCGGCCATTGGCCGGGCTTTTCCGTATGTGCACAAGGGCGCTGTTAGCGGGTCCACGCACGTCCGTTGTAGACGCGCACGTAGGAACCCTCGCGGATACCGCCCAGGTCGTTCTGCGTGACCACGGTGGTGCGGCCATCCTGCATGCGTACATAGACGTTGTAGGACGCGCCGCCGGTGCGGTTCTGGATGGCGTTGCCGGCAACCGCGCCTGCAACGGCACCCGCGACCGTCGCCGTGTTCTGGCGGCCCTCGCTGTCGGTCTGGTTCTTCGCGATGGTGCGGCCCGCGGCCGCGCCGACCAGGCCGCCCAGGACGGCACCCGTGGCACGCGGGGCGGTGCTGCCGCTGCCGACCTGCTCGATGCGCGTCACCGTGCCGCAGTCGTAGCAGTTGGCGGTGCTGTTGCCGTAGCCGACGCCGGTGCCCGCGCCTGCCGAACCGTAGCCGGAGGTCGCACAGCCGGCGAGCGCCAGTACCGACGCGGTGGCCACGCCGAGCAATCGAAGGTTGATGGTGTTCATTCCGCTCTCCTCAATGGTTGGACGGGTGGCGGAACCGCCACGCGCCGCCACCGTAGGCAGCGATCCGTGAACGAGTGATCAACCCTTGCGGGTGCGGTTCATGATCCGGAAGCAGCCCGAAGTGACAGGCGAACGGTGGATCGAATCGGCCTGTTGGAACTGCTTCGCAGCCCCTCGTCAGCCGCGGAAATCCTGGTGGCAGGCCATGCACGCCTTGCCGATGTTTTCCGACGTCGCCGTGGCGCTGGCGCAGTTGAGCGGTGGGCTGCCAAGCGCGTCGTCCAGCGTCGCGCGCAGGCGGCCGGCGTGCTGGGTGAAGCGGCTGTCGTCGCGCAGGTCCGGGAGGGCCGGTTCAAGATCGTTGGAAAGCACGCGCAACGACTGGAGGTGCGGCAGCACGTCCGTGGCGGCGCAGCGGTTGGCCTCGATCGAGCTGCCCAGCTGTGCGAGGTGCGCCTGCATCATGTGCATCGCCGCATCCGGGTAGTGGTCGGTCCAGTCCTTGCGCGACTCCAGCGCACGCATGAGCATCACCACGCCCAATACGCCGATCACCAGGCCCAGCAGGAACAGGAACAGATAGCGCGATCCATTTCCCTTGCGTCCGTCGGGCGTGGCCTGCGTGCGCGGGTCGCGGGGCTGGGTATCGGTCATGGCCTGGCCTCCTGGGTGGGTCGCGGGACGATAGCACGCAGGTTTGACGTAACCGCCGCCAGGCCGGGGCGTTTTAAACTACGCCCATGCCCGAACTTCCCCTTGATGCCGGCTGGTATGACCGCTTCGGCGGTATCGACCGGTTGTACGGCCGCGGCGCCCTCGAGCGCCTGTCCCAATGCCGCGTCGCCATCGTCGGCCTCGGCGGGGTCGGCTCGTGGGTGGCCGAGGCGCTGGCCCGCAGTGGTGTGGGACACCTCACCCTGATCGACGCCGACGACCTGTGCGTATCCAACACCAACCGCCAGTTGCCCGCCCTGGCGGGGCAGTACGGGGTATTGAAGGTGCAGGCGATGGCGGAGCGCTGCCGGGCGATCAACCCGGCCATTGAAGTCGACGGGCAGGCGTGCTTCCTCACGGCGGGGAATATCGAACCCATGCTGGCGCCGGGTTTCGACCTGGTGCTGGACGCGTGCGACAGCTTCCGCAGCAAGGTCGAGCTGGTCGCCTGGTGTCGGCGGCGCAAACAGCCGGTCATCGTGTGCGGTTCTGCCGGCGGACGAACGGACCCGACCCAGGTCCGGATACGCGACCTGTCACGGACCGAGCATGACGCGATGCTGGCGCTGATCCGCAAGAAGTTGCGGGCGGACTTCAACTTCCCCCGCAATCCGTCGCGCTATTTCGGCGTGGCCGCCGTGTATTCGCTGGAGAACGTGCAATACCCGCAGGCCGATGGCCGCGTCTGCGGCATCCGGCCGAAAGTCGACGGCGAGGCGGGCTTCAAGCTGGACTGCGGGGCCGGGCTGGGCGCTGCCACACACATCACCGGCGCGTTCGCGTTCGCGATGGTGGCCAAGGCGATTCCGATGCTGCTCCAGCCTCCGGCACGGGCACCGATCGCGCCCGCTGAAGAAGGGGTTACGCAGGCGGAAGGTTGAACAACCGCTCGGCGTTGCGTCGGGTGGCCTCGGCGATTACCTCCGGTTCCTCATCGCGAAGCGCGGCGATCGTGTCGAGCACTTGGGTCAGGCGCGCGGGCTCGTTGCGTTGGCCGCGGATCCCGGCATCGGGCTGGTCCGGTGCATCGGTTTCCAGCAACAGGAACTCGATCGGCATCGTGGCCGCCAATGTGCGCAGGCGCTGCGCGCGCTCATAGGTGACGGGCCCGCCGAGGCCGAGAAGGAAGCCCTGCTTCCACAGTTGTTCGGCCTGCTGGCGGCTCCCGGAAAAGCTGTGGACGACACCGCGAAGGGGTGCGAACCGCCGGATCGCGGCCAGGACGTCATCCACCGCGCGCCGCGCGTGCACGATCACCGGCAGCTCGAGGTCGCGCGCCAGGCGCAACTGGCCATCGAAGTAGTGCGCCTGCTCGTCACGGTCCAGGTCCTCGACAAAATAGTCGAGGCCGCACTCGCCAATCGCGAGGGGCCGCTCCCGCTCGATCCAGTCGCGCAGTGCCTCCAGGTGCGGCCGCTGGTGCTCGGCGAGGAACATCGGGTGCAGGCCATAGGCAGGGAAAAGACCGGCGTCTTCGTCGCAGACCTGCTTGAGCTTGGGCCAGGACCTGGCCGTCACTGCGGGCACCATCTGCCGGCCGACACCCGCGCGCCGGGCACGCTCGAGCACCGCTGGACGGTCGGCGTCGAATTCGGATGCGTCGAGATGGCAATGGCTGTCGATCAGGTCCATGCGATGGCGAGCCGGCCCCTCAGGTCACGTGCGCGGGTCCTGTTCGATCGGCGCCTTCCGGTCTTTCCAGTTCGCCAGAAGCAGGGTGCCCAGGCCGAACAGGATCTCGTCGACGAACGGAAACGGGTCGGGGACCAGGAGGGTGATCGCGAACAGCGTCGCGGTCACTTTGAACAGGGTGGGGTAGCGCAGTTTGCGCGCCCAGTTCAGTACGGGCAGCAGGATGGGATTGGGCATGCTGGGGACCTCAAGGCGGCGCGGGCCGACGCTAACACGCGTGCTGTGGCCGGGTTCACGGAAACGACAGGCTGATGTTAAAAAATCGGGGGGCGTTCAGCTGTGTGGTGGTGCAATGCCGCCCACACCCAGTGCGGGCACCAGACCCCGCTTCAGGAGGGCCGTAATGAACAAGAATATGCTCGCAGTCGCATTGGCGTCCCTGCTGGTCGGCGGCGTCGCCGTCGCCGCCTACAACAGCTTCGCCGATGACGACCGTGTCGCCACCGCGACCGCTTCCGATGCCGCCGCCCTTGGTCTCGATGCCGATTTCGTTGAGGACGGTGCCATCGATGGCATCGAATACGCCGACGTCGTCAACGTGGAGCCGGTCAGTGAGAAGCAGGCGCTGTACGCGACCGTGATCGGCACCGACCCCATCAGCGAGACCAGCACCGTATCCAGCCCTCGCGAAGTCTGTGAGGACGTGGTGGTGCAGGAGCGCCTGCCCGAGCGCGACGGCAACGTCGGCGGCACGGTGGCCGGCGCGATCATCGGTGGCCTCGTAGGCAACCAGGTGGGCGGCGGCAACGGCAAGAAGCTGGCAACCGTTGCCGGCGCGGTGGGCGGCGGCTACGTGGGCAACCGCGTCGACCGCAACCACGTCGGTGGCCGCGTGGTCGAGCGCGTCGACCGCCAGTGCCGCACGGTTTCCGACACCTCGCAGTCCTCGCGCGTGGTCGGCTACAACGTGACATACCGCAACCCGGATGGCACCACCGGCACCATGCGCACCGGGAGCAAGCCCGGCAGCCGCATCTCGCTGGGCAGTGAGGACCAAGTGGTCGGCTACGACGTGACCTACCGTTATGGCACCGAGCAGCAGACCATCCGCATGGACGATGAGCCGGGCGATCGCCTGCCGGTGATCGACGGCCAGGTCGTCACGCGCACCGCGCTGGTGACCGAGAGCGATCGCGGGTAACCGGGTCGGGTCGCACGCACGAAACAGGAGGGGCCGGTTTTCCGGCCCCTCTTTTCGTTTGTCCGGCTACAACCGTTTTCAGGGTTTGCGGCGGGGTGCCGCGGCCTCGGGCGCCCCGATACAATGGCGATCTTTGACCTGCCCGAGTCCGCCATGGCCCTGCACCCGTACGACCTCTACGACGTCCGCTCCCTGCTCAGCGAGGAGGAGCGCGCGGTCCAGGACACCGTGGCCCGCTTCACCGACGAGCGGGTGCTGCCGATCATCGGCGACGCGTTCGACGAAGGCAGGTTCCCCAAGGAGCTGGTCGGCGAGATCGCCGAGCTTGGCCTGCTGGGTTCGACCCTGCCGGAAGAGTACGGCGGTGGCGGCCTCAACTCGGTTTCCTACGGCCTGATCTGCCAGGAGCTGGAGCGCGGCGACAGTGGCATCCGCAGCTTCGTGTCGGTCCAGTCCTCGCTTTGCATGTACCCGATCTTCGCGTACGGCACCGAGGAGCAGAAGAAGCGCTGGCTGCCGGACATGGCCGCGGGCAAGGTCATCGGCTGCTTTGGCCTGACCGAGCCGCACGGCGGTTCGGACCCGGCCAACATGAAGACCGTGGCGAAGAAGGATGGCAGCGACTGGGTCATCAACGGCGCCAAGATGTGGATCACCAACGGGAACCTGGCCGACATCGCCATCGTCTGGGCGCAGACCGACGACGGTATCCAGGGCTTCGTGGTCGAGAAGGGCATGGCTGGCTTCGCGGCGCAGGAGATCAAGCACAAGATGAGCCTGCGCGCGTCGGTGACGAGCTCGCTGTTCTTCGACAACGTGCGCGTGCCCGAGGCCAACCGACTGCCCAACGTGAAGGGCCTGAAAGGTCCGCTGGGTTGCCTGACGCAGGCGCGCTACGGCATTACCTGGGGGCCGATCGGCGCGGCTATTGCGTGCCTGGACGAGGCGCTGAACTACAGCAAGGAGCGCATCCTGTTCGACCGTCCGCTGGCCGCCAACCAGGCCGCGCAGTTGCGCTTGGCCGACATGGCACGCCGCATCACCAGCGCGCAGCTGCTGTCGCTGCAACTGGGTCGCCTGAAGGACGCCGGCAAGATGGCGCCGACCCAGGTGTCGTTGGCCAAGTGGAACAATTGCCGCATGGCGATCGACATCGCGCGCGACTGCCGCGACCTGCTGGGCGGCGCCGGCATCACCACCGAGCACGCGGCCATCCGCCATGCGCTCAACCTGGAGTCGGTGATCACCTATGAGGGTACGGAGACGGTGCACCAGCTGGTGGTCGGCCGCGAGCTGACCGGCATCAACGCGTTCTGACCGTGGACACCGGCGAGGGTCGGGTGGGCACCGTGCCGCTGGAGGGCCGGGTGCCCGAGGGACTGGCGGCCATCCGCCTGGAGACGGAGCGCCTCGTGCTGCGGGTGCCGCGCATCGAGGATTTCGAGCGCTACGCCGACATGTTCGCGCGCGACGAACTGCGCTCCATCGGCGGACCGCTGGTGCGCGGTGACGCGTGGCGGCGGTTCCTGCAGATGCCCGGGGCGTGGGTGCTGCAGGGGTTCGCGATGTTCTCGGTCATCGAAAAAGACACCGGCCGCTGGGTCGGGCAGGCCGGGCCGTGGCAGCCCGACGGCTGGCCCGGTACCGAGGTCGGCTACTCGCTGCACCCCGACGCCTGGGGCAAGGGGTACGCGACCGAGGCCTGTACGGCTGCGATGGACTTCGCGTTCGACGTGCTGGGGTGGGATGAGGTCGTGCACACCATCGCCCGTACCAACGCCGGGTCGCAGTCGGTGGCACGCCGCCTGGGCTCGATCAATCGCGGGCCGGTGACGTTGCCGCCCCCTCTGGACACGGTCGATGCTGATCTCTGGGGCCA
>MIDV01000066.1:35839-45080 GCA_001830245.1 Lysobacterales bacterium RIFOXYA1_FULL_69_10
TCCGACCCCGATCCCGGCCCGCATGCGCGGCCTCAACCGTGCCGAGATCTGCGACGTCAACTTCGCCGAGTTCGTCCGCAGCTGGGATGGGGGGCGCGATGCGGCACCCGCGCCGGACGAGGCGGTGCTCGAGGGCAGTGCGCTGGACGCCGCGGGTTTCCGCGAGCTGTTCGAATCGCAGCTGATCAGCCGGCATCTGGATCTGATGGCGCGCGTGCTGCGCGTGCAGAACAAGGTCTTCTACACGATCGGCAGTTCCGGCCACGAAGGCAACGCGATGGTTGCGCGGCTGACGCGGCATACCGATCCCGCGTTCCTGCACTACCGCAGCGGCGGCTTCATGGCCGAGCGCTTCCGCAAGCTGCCCGGCATGGATCCGATCATGGATTCGGCGCTGAGCTTTGCCGCCAGCGCCGAAGACCCGGCCAGCGGCGGGCGCCACAAGGTGTGGGGCAGCAAGCCGTTGTGGGTGCTGCCGCAGACCTCGACCATCGCGTCCCACCTGCCCAAGGCGCTGGGCACCGCGATGGCCATCGAGACCGCGCGTCGCCTGGGCCACCCGCTGCCGATCCCCGGCGACAGCATCGCCATCTGCTCGTTCGGCGATGCGTCCAGCAACCACGCCACCGCGCAGACCGCGTTCAATGCCGCGGCGTGGTCGGCCTACCAGAAGCTGCCCGCGCCGGTGCTGTTCGTATGCGAGGACAACGGCATCGGCATATCGGTCAAGACGCCCAGCGGCTGGATTGCCCGCAATTTCGCCAACCGCCCGGACCTGGATTATTTCTACGCCGACGGCCTTGACCTGGCCAATGGCTATGGCGATGTACAGCGCGCGGTCGAGCACTGCCGCCGCACGCGCCGTCCGACCTTCCTGCACCTGCGTACGACGCGGATCATGGGCCACGCCGGGACCGACTTCGAGATCGAATGGCGTTCGATCGAGGAGCTGTGCGCCGTGGAGGCCACCGATCCGCTGCTGCGTTCGGCGGCGATCGCGATGGAGTCGGGCCTGATGTCGGCCGACGAAGTGCTGGCGCTGTACGAGTCCACGCGCGAGCGCTGTTTCGCCGCGGCGGGCGAGGCCGACCGGCGGCCCAAGATCGAGACGCTGGAGCATGTGATCGCGCCGCTGGCGCCGTACACGCCACAGGCGGTGCGCGCCGAGGCCACGCGGGTGGACTACGAGGGCCGGCGCATCGAGGCGTTCGGCGGCGAGGCCAAGCTGCCCGAGCGGCAACCGCCGAGGCACCTGGCCATCCAGATCAACAACGCGCTGCACGACCTGTTCGCGAAGTACCCCGAGACGCTGCTGTTCGGTGAGGACGTCGCGCAGAAGGGCGGCGTCTACACCGTGACCAAGGGGTTACAGAAGGCGTTCGGTCGTCGGCGCGTGTTCAACACGCTGCTGGACGAGACGATGATCCTGGGAATGGCCCAGGGGTTTGCCAACCTGGGCCTGCTGCCGATCCCCGAGATCCAGTACCTGGCGTACTTCCACAACGCCTGCGACCAGATTCGCGGCGAGGCCGCAAGCCTGCAGTTCTTCAGCAACAACCAGTACGCCAACCCGATGGTGGTGCGCATCGCGGGGCTGGGCTACCAGCGCGGCTTCGGCGGGCACTTCCACAACGACAACTCGATCACCGCGCTGCGCGATATCCCCGGCCTGGTGGTGGGTTGTCCGTCGCGCGGTGACGACGCCGCCACGATGCTGCGCACCTTGACCGCGCTCGCCAAGGTCGATGGCCGGGTCAGCGTGTTCCTGGAACCGATCGCGCTGTACATGACCAAGGACCTGTACGAGCCGGGCGACGGCCGCTGGTTGACGACCTATCCCATGCCGGACGAGGCCATGACGCTGGGCGAAGGGCGTGTGTACCTGCCCGAGAGCGGCGGGAACGGCGATGACCTGGTCATCTTCACCTATGGCAACGGTGTCCCCATGAGCCTGCGCGCCGCACGTGACATCGAGGCCAAGCACGGTTGGAAGGCGAGGGTGGTGGACCTGCGCTGGCTGGTGCCGCTTAACGCCGCGTACATCGTCGAGCAGGCGAAAACGGCCAGGCGCATCCTCATCGTTGACGAAGGGCGCCACAGCGCCGGCGTGGGCGAGGGCGTGATCACGGCCATTGCCGAGGGCGGCTTCGGGGGGCGGCCCTTCCAGCGCGTGGTAGGCGTCGATACCTATACGCCGCTCGCCGGTGCCGCGTTCCTCGTCATCCCGGGAGAAGAGGACATCGTGGCGGCGGCCGACCGACTCGCTGGCTGATGTTCCAGGGCTGACCGCAACCGCGATCCCCGCTGCTCTGGAGCAGCGGTTTCGGCTGCGATCGGTCGAAACGGTTTCGAAGCGCCGGCAGGAGCGACGCAAGTCGCGAATGGAGGTCGCCAGGCGCAGAAATGGTGCTTGCGACGCGCCTCGCCAATACGACGACCCGATTGGCTACGGGATCGCGGCTGAAGCCGCTCCTACAAAGGCGGGGCAGGGCGGCGGGCGAGGCCACCGAGAAGCTCGCCTTCGCGGACGGGCCGGCCGGCGACGAACAGGTCTGCCGCACTGCGCTCCAGCGGCAGGACCGCCAAGGCGACGCTGCCGTCGGACGGGAGGCTGCAACTCGATGCAACGGTGCCCAACGGCGTGTCACCGGCACGCACCTCGGCGCCCACGTCCATCAGTGCATCCGACTCCAGCAGCGCAATGCCACGCTTCACCTTCCCGAGGAAGTGCGTGCGCGCAACGATCTCCTGGCCGGGGTAGCAGCCTTTCTTCACGCTGAAGGCCGCCAGCCGGTCCAGCGAAAGCTGCTGGGGCGTCCACTGTTCGACCTGGGCGTGGGACAGCCGCGGCAGCCCGTGTCGCAGGTCGGTTGCCCGCCACGCCATCTCCGCGCGGGCATCCGGTGCAGCATCTTGAGGTCCGAGGCGGAGCGTGCGCTCACCCCCCTCGCCACGCATGTCCATCTCGACCATGCCGTCATCCAGCAGCGCCGCCCGCGCGCCCTTGGCCTCTGTGGGACGGCCGAAACGTCCAACCGCCGCCGCGCTATCGATCGATTCGATCCGCACCTTGCTGCGGAACACGAAGCGCGACAGCGCGGAACGCACCGTTTCGGGATCCGCGTCCGGCAACACCAGCCAGAGCGTCTGCTCGTCGCGACGCAGCAGGGCGAACAGGGCAATCACGCGTCCCTTGGGCGTCAGCCAGCCGCTCCAGTGCCAGTCCATTACGCCCAGCGAGGCGACGTCGTTCATGAACTGGGCTTGCGCGAAGGCGATCGCATCGGGTCCGGAAAGGGCCAGCACGGCGTGGCCATCGAGCCGGAAGTCGCTTGGCGCCGGGCGTTGCGGGTTGTCAGGCATGGGGGCGGGAATTAAGCTTCAACGCCCCGATGATAGGCGAATCCTCCACTTCGACCGGCCCGGCCGACCCTGACGAGACGCCTGTTACGGCGTCCGGGGACGGCAGCGTTGAGCGCGTGGACGATCGCGACGCGGCGCCGCCCAGGGAGTGGGGCGGACGCGAGGGGCCCGATCCCGTGCGGTATGGCGACTGGGAGAAGAACGGGCGCTGCATCGACTTCTGATGCCATGCCCTGATCGTTCCGCAGCGTTGTAACCGCCGTTCCATCCGCCACGCGGCCCTGCCGCCCAGCCGAGACCGCCGCCGCCCATGGCCAGTCGCCCACGTCCCTTGTCGCCCCATCTGCAGGTCTACCGCTGGCAGATCCAGATGGTGACCTCGATCCTGCACCGGGCGACCGGCGTGATCCTCACCGTCGGCAGCCTGCTGATCGTCTGGGCGCTGCTGGCCCTGGCCTCCGGCGCCGAGGCGTGGGGCGACTTCACCGGGTTCGCGGGCTCGCCGCTGGGCTTCCTGATCCTGTTCGGCTGGAGCTGGGCGATGGCGTTTCATCTCATCAACGGCATCCGCCACCTCGTGCAGGACGCGGGGTTGGGTTACCGAATCGAGTCGTTCACCACCAGCAGCTGGGTCTCGGTGATCGGCAGCCTGGTGCTCACCGCGGTCATCTGGCTGGCGGCCATGTTTCTGCGGGGTGATGCATGAGCCTGCGCCTGCGCCATCCGTTGAAGACCGCCCGCGGCCTGGGTTCGGCCAAGGACGGCACGCACCACTGGATCCTGCAGCGCATCACCGCGATCGCGCTGGTGTTCCTGTCGCTGTACGTCGTCGGTTTCGTCGCGTGGCTGGCCGGGTCCGGCTATGGCGAGGTGCGCGAAGCCGTCGCGCACCCGGCCAACGCGTTGCTGCTGATTGCGTTCCTCGTGGCCTCGTTCTGGCACGCCAAGCTCGGCATGCAGGTGATCATCGAAGACTACGTCCATACCCCGTGGCTGGCCGCGACCGCGCAGCTGACCGTCATTTTCGTGTGCGTCCTCGCGGCCATCGCCAGCGTGCTCGCCGTCATCCGCATCGCGCTGGGAGCCTGATCCATGGGTGCCGCTTACAAGATCCACGAACACACCTTCGACATGATCGTCGTGGGTGCCGGCGGCGCCGGCCTGCGCGCCACCTTCGGCCTGGCCCAGAAAGGCCTGAAGACCGCCTGCATCACCAAGGTGTTCCCGACCCGCTCGCACACGGTGGCCGCCCAGGGCGGCGTCGCCGCGGCGCTGGCCAACATGGGCGAGGATGACTGGCGCTACCACTTCTTCGACACCGTGAAGGGCTCGGACTGGCTGGGCGACCAGGATGCGATCGAATACATGTGCCGCGAGGCCATCCCGGCGATCATCGAACTCGAGCACCAGGGCGTGCCGTTCTCGCGCACCGACGACGGCCGCATCTACCAGCGCCCCTTCGGCGGCATGACCACGCGTTTCGGCGAAGGCCCGCCGGCGCAGCGCACGTGCGCCGCCGCCGACCGCACCGGCCACGCCATCCTGCACACGCTCTACCAGCAGTCGCTGGCGCATGACGCGCAGTTCTTCATCGAGTACTTCGCGCTCGACCTGATCATGGACGCGCACGGCGCCTGCCGCGGCGTGCTGGCGCTGGACCTGTCGACCGGCGAGCTCCACCTGTTCAAGGCGCAGGGCACCGTGCTGGCCACCGGCGGCTACGGCCGCGCGTACTTCTCGGCGACCTCCGCCCACACCTGCACCGGCGACGGCGGCGGCATGGTGCTGCGCGCCGGGCTGGCGCTGCAGGACATGGAGTTCGTGCAGTTCCACCCGACCGGCATCTACGGTGCCGGCTGCCTGATCACCGAGGGTGTCCGGGGCGAAGGCGGCATCCTGCGCAACGCCGACGGCGAGCGCTTCATGGAGCGCTATGCCCCGAGCGTGAAGGACCTGGCGCCGCGCGACATGGTCAGCCGCTCGATGACGATGGAAATCCGCGAAGGCCGCGGCGTCGGCGAGCACAAGGACCATATCCTGCTCGACCTGACCCATCTCGGGCCCGAGGTCATCCACGAGAAGCTGCCGGGCATCGCCGAATCGGCGCGCATCTTCGCCAACGTGGACGTGGAGAAGGAGCCGATCCCGGTCATCCCGACCGTGCACTACAACATGGGCGGCATCCCCACCAACTACCACGGCGAAGTCGTGCAGCTGCGCGGCGGCGACCCGGATGCGGTCGTGCCGGGCCTGTACGCCATCGGAGAGGCCGCCTGCGTCTCCGTGCACGGCGCCAACCGCCTGGGCTCGAACTCGCTGCTGGACCTGGTCGTGTTCGGTCGCGCGGTGGCCAATCGCTGCGCCGAGACGGTCACGCCCAACGGCAAGGCCGCGACGCTGGCGGGCGATGCGCTGGACGGCGCGCTGTCCCGCCTGGACACGCTGCGCAACGCCAACGGCGGCACGCCGACCGCGGTCATCCGCGACAAGATGCAGCGCACCATGCAGGCGGATGCCGCCGTGTTCCGCACCGGCGAGACGCTGGCCGAGGGCGTGGCGAAGATGCGCGAAATCCATGCCTCGTTCGCCGACGTCAAGGTCACCGACCGCTCGCTGGTGTGGAACTCCGACCTGGTGGAGACCTACGAGCTGGCCAACCTGCTCGACCAGGCGCTGGCCACGATCGTGTCGGCCGAGAACCGCACCGAGTCGCGCGGCGCGCACGCCCGCGAGGACTACCCCGAGCGCGACGACTCCGGCTGGCTCAAGCACACGCTGTGCTGGGTCGATCCTGCCGGGCAGACCACCATCGACTACCGCCCGGTGCACATGCACACGCTGACCAGCGATGTGGACGTGATCCCGCCGAAGAAGCGCGTGTACTGACCGGACGCAAGCCATGGCCGAATTCGCACTCCCCAAGAACTCGCAGATCCAGAAGGGCCGGCATTTCGATACACCGGGCGCCAAGCAGCCGCGCACCTTCAAGGTCTACCGCTGGAATCCGGACGACGGGCTGAACCCGCGCGTCGACACCTACGAGGTGGACCTGGCCGCGTGCGGCCCGATGGTTCTGGACGCGCTGATCAAGATCAAGAACGAGATCGATCCCACGCTGACGTTCCGCCGCTCGTGCCGCGAGGGCATCTGCGGCTCGTGCGCGATGAACATCGACGGCACCAACACGCTGGCCTGCACCAAGGCGATCGCCGATTGCGAGGGCGACGGCGAGGTGCCGATCTATCCGCTGCCGCACATGGAAGTCGTCAAGGACCTGGTCCCGGACCTGACCCACTTCTACGCGCAGTACGCCTCGATCAAGCCATGGCTGCGCACGCAGAGCCCCACGCCATCCGATCGCGAGCGCCTCCAGTCGCCGGCCGACCGCAAGAAGCTCGACGGTCTGTACGAATGCATCCTGTGCGCCTGCTGCTCGACCAGCTGCCCGAGCTACTGGTGGAACGGCGACCGCTACCTGGGGCCAGCCGTGCTGCTGCAGGCCTACCGCTGGATTGTCGACAGCCGCGACGAGGACACCGGTGCACGCCTGGACGACCTGGAAGACCCGTTCAAGCTCTACCGCTGCCACACCATCATGAACTGCGCGCGGACCTGCCCGAAGGGCCTGAACCCGGCGCAGGCGATCGGCGAGATCAAGAAGCTGATGCTGGCGCGCCGCGCCTGATCCGCGCGCGCAGAGGCTGACTGCTACGTAATGGGTCGCCGCCTCCGGGCGGCGATGTTTCAAGGAGGCGTCGCAATGTCGGACATGTCGATCTTCCTGCCCGTGCTGGCGATGGCGGTGCTGACCTTCGCCGTCTGGTGGCGCATGTACTTCATGCGCATCGGGCAGATGAAGCGCGAACGCATCCATCCGCAGCGCGTGGCCACGTCGGTCGAGTCGGCCTCGCTGCTGACCGACAGCCGCGCCGCCGACAACTTCCGAAACCTGTTCGAACTGCCCGTGCTGTTCTACGTGGCGATCCTGGTCGCTGCGCAAACCGACCTGGTCACGCCGACGACGCACGTGCTCGCCTGGCTCTTTGTCGCCCTGCGCGTCGTCCACAGCGCGATCCACTGCACCTACAACCGGGTCTGGCACCGCTTCATCAGCTACGCGCTGGGCGGGCTGGTGCTGTGGATGCTGTGGGGCTACCTCGCACTGGGCTTGCTGAAGGGTTGAGCGTGGACACCCCGCTGCCCGACGACGAGGCTGAGTTGCGCCGCCTGCGCTGGCGCTGCCGGCGCGGCATGCGCGAACTCGACCAGATGTTCGGGCGCTATCTTGACCGCCAGTGGCGGCAGGCGCCGGCTGCCGAGCGCGTGGTTTTCCTACGGCTGCTGGAAACCGAAGACGATACGTTGTGGCACTGGTTCATGGGACACGACACGCCGACCGATGCCGAACTCGCACGCCTGGTCCAAGACATCCGCGCCATGCCGGCTTGAGTGGCGGCCCTCGCGCTGGCTGATGACGGCGCTACTCCTGCTGAGCACGGGCGCAGTCGCGTCGCTCATTGCATCCGACCTTCCCCGGTCCGTGGCAATCCCCGTGGCGGTCTTGGCAGCGCTGTACGGGGGGCTGCTCATCAGGCGCGAGCGCTCGCGCCCCTCGCGCCAACTGGTGGCACCGCCGGACACTGCGTCATGGCGCATCGACGGCGAGCCGATGCCCGGTCTTCGGGTCGACTGGCGCGGGCCATTGCTGTTCGTGCGCTGGCGCGAATCCCGCCGGCCGGCGTGCCTGGTCTGGTGGCCCGACACGCTGCCGGCCGCGCAACGGCGTGAACTCCGGCTGGCCGCTCCAGCCCGCGGGACTGCGCGCGGTGCCGGTTCGATGGCACCATAGCGGCTTCGCCCGGTTGGTCTGCGCATGTTCAAACCCATCCCGGTCGCCATCGGCCTGCGCTACCTGCGTGCCAAGCGACGCAACGGCTTCATCTCCTTCATCTCGCTGGCGTCGATCCTCGGCATCGCCCTGGGCGTGGCCGCGCTGATCACCACGCTGGCGGTGATGAGCGGCTTCCAGCGCGAGATCCGCGATCGCATGCTGCAGATGGCCGCCCATGCCACGGTCAGCGCCTACGGTGAGCCGCTCAACGATTGGCCGCAGGCCGTCGAGCGCGCACTTGCCGACGAGCGCGTGGCCGGCGCCGCGCCCTATGTCGAGAAGGAAGCCCTGCTCAACGGCGCGCGGAACCAGCCGGCGTTTGTGCGCGGCATCGTGCCCGCTGAGGAGGCCAAGGTTTCCGTGCTGGGGGAGAAGATGAAGGCCGGCGAGATGGCCTCGCTGGTGCCCGGCGAGTTCAACATCCTGCTCGGCACCGAGTTGGCGCTGTGGCTGGGCGTGGGGGTGGGCGACGACGTGGTGATGACGCTGGCGGACTTCCGCAGCACGCCGGTCGGCGCCGTGCCCCAGCTCAAGCGCTTCACCGTCAGCGGCCTGTTCGAGGTCGGCTACAACGAGTTCGACAAGGGCATGGCGTTCGTGCACATGGACGACATGCAGCGCGTGATGCGAATGGGTGACGGCGTCACCGGCGTGCGTCTTCGACTGCACGACATGGACCAGTCCTGGGAGGTGGCGCGCGATCTGGCGGTCGACCTGGGCGGCCCGTACCGGGTGAGCGACTGGACCAGCGAGAACGCCAACATGTTCCGCGCGCTGAAGATGGAGAAAACCATCATGGCGATCCTGCTGTCGCTGATCATCGCGATGGGCGCTTTCAACCTGGTCAGCTCGCAGGTGATGCTGGTGACCGACAAGCAGGCCGACATCGCGATCCTGCGCACGCTGGGGCTGACGCCGCGCGCGGTGATGCAGGTGTTCATGGTGCAGGGCTCGCTGATCGGCGTGATCGGCACCGTGTTGGGCGTG
>MIDV01000067.1 GCA_001830245.1 Lysobacterales bacterium RIFOXYA1_FULL_69_10
CGCGATCGGCGTGGCGCTCGGCGTCTGTGCGGTCGTCGTGGTCAGGGCCCATCAGTGCGCTCCCGTAGTGAACTGCCGGCGCAGCGTCACCCTGTCGGCATCAAGGCAACGTCAGCGCGTCGCCCGGCCCTGTCGCGCTCAGTTGTACTCGGCCAGCGGGCTCTCGGCGGGACAGGCCTCGTCGGGGAACCCGAAGCGCTGGCGCAGGGCGCGCCCGCACTCGTTCATGTCCTCCACCTGCTCGGCCAGCGCGGTGCACTCGTTGTCGAAGGCGCGGAAGAAGCGGTCGCGGCGCTGCACGAACGACTCGCCGCACTTGCGCCCCAGACGGATGCGATCGAGGTCGTCCTCCACTGCGTTGGGGCCGGTCAGGCCGAACAACGCCAGCTCGTCAGCGGTCAGCAGGCGCAGGCTGCGGTTGGGCACCGTCATCATCAGGTCGGCTACCGTGACCGCGGCGCCGTTGCGCTCCAGGTACGACTCCGTCAGTGCATGCACTTCGCGCAGCTCGCGGTTGAGCTCGGCACGCGACGTGGCCTCCGAGTCGATGCGGATCATGCGGTGGATGCCAACGTCGCCGGCGATCATGCGCATGTCGCCGCCGGCCAGCACCAGCACGCAGGCGCTGTGGCAGACCGCGCCCTCGCGCACCCAGATGGTCCAGTCGGCTTCGGCCATGTGGTCGCCGGCGCGGATGCCGTCCTCGATCATGCCGCCGGCCGAGTCGATGTCCAGGATGCGGGTCTCGACGCCCTGGGTGCTGGCCACTTCCGACACCCGCTCCATCAGCGCGGTGAACTCGGCGTTGATCTTGCCGCTGTAGCGCAACCGCAGGCGGCCCTCGTCGCGGCAGTCGGCGACGCCGTGCCAGACCGCGGTGAAGCCGAGGTTCTCCAGCGGGGTGCCGTCGCCCTCGGTGGCGTAGTCGGGGTCGCAACCGATCCAGGCGCGGCCGTCGGTGAGGTCCATCGGCCGCCAGTCGATCTCGCGCTCGGCGCGCTCGGCCGGCGGCGTGATGTCCTCGGCGCGCGGCGCACGGTCCACCAGCGCGCCGCTTTCGCCTGCATTGGCGAGGGTGCGCGCCGGGTTGTGCTCGGCCTGCGGGCCACGCTGGCAGCCGGCGACCGCCGCCGCGAGGACGGCGGCGGCCAGCAGGTGCGGCAGGAAGCGGGCGGACATGCGCAACGGCAACCTCGTGGGTTCGAAACAGACGGCCACAGGGCCGTCCAACCCCGACAAGTCTAGTGGCCGGACCGCGGCAGCAACGTAATGCGCGATGAATATTTCCCGCCCCCCACGGCGGGGTCAGCCAGTGAACGCCACCGCATGAACGGGCGGCAGGCGCGCATCCAACATGCGCCAGCGGTCGCCCTGGTCGTCGCTGGTCCAGACCCCGCCCGTGGTCGAGCCGAACACCAGCCCGTTGCCGGCATCGTCGACCGCGAGCGCGTGCCGGTAGACCAGGTCGTAGGCGTCCTGCGCCGGCAGGCCTTGGCGCAGCACCTGGAAACTGGCGCCGCCATCGCGCGTGCGCGCGACCACCAGCCGCGCATCCACTGGATACCGGCGCTCGTCCTTCACCGCGGGCACGAACCAGGCGGTGCGCGGGTCGCGCGGGTGCACCGCCACGGCAAAGCCGAAGGCCGACGGTGGCACGTCCTCGATCTCCTGCCAGTCACCGCCACCGGCCTCGCTGTGGAACACGCCGTTGTGGTGCTGCACCCAGAAGTGGTCCGGCGCGCCGGCGCACTGCACCATCCGGTGCGGGTCCTGGATGGCGGGGTCGTGCGCGCGCTCGGGCGGCATGTAGGCGGCGCGCATGCCGTCGGCGGTCTGCCGCCACGTGGTGCCGTCGTCGTCGCTGCGCCACACGCCGCCGCAGGAGATCGCCACGCGGATGCAGCGCGCGTCGCGCGGGTCCACGCAGATGGAGTGGATGCCGGGCCAGTCGTAGCCGCCGCCGAACCAGTCCGACCGGCCGGGCACGTCCCACAGGCCGCGTACCAGCTGCCAGGCATCGCCACGATCGTCGGACCGGAACAACCCGCCGGGGATCGTGCCGGCCCACAGCCGGCCCGGCTGGTCGGCACCGCCTGCCTCCAGCGACCAGATGAGCTTGAGCGCCGCCGGCTGCGGCGGCTTGCCGTCGCCGGTGCCCACCGTGTCGCCGTCCCCGTAGGCGGGCACCGCGCATTCGACCCACGTCGCGCCGGCGTCGTCGGAGCGGTGCAGCTTGTTGCCGAAGTGCCCCAGGTCGAGCGCTGCGTACCAGGCGCCGTCGCGGGGGTCGGCCATCGCAAGCGCCACGTTGTCGCCCAGGAAGTGCGTGGCACCGACCGTCCATCCCCCATCGACGCGGCGCAGTTCGAACAGACCCTTGCGGGTCGATACCAGGATCCGTGCGGCCATCTCAGCCTCCCGACAGTGCCTGCATGACGTAGACCTCGCCGCCGGGCGCGACGGGCTGGTCGAGCCTGCGCTTGTCCACGATGGCCTGCCCGTCGACGAACACCGCGACGTGGTGGCGCACCGCGCCGTGCTCGTCGAGCACGTAGCCACGCAACGCGGCATGGCGGGCGAACAGGTCATCGAGGACGGCGCCGACGGTCGCCCCGGACACGTCCAGCGACACTTCGCCCGATGCACCCTGCGCACCGGGTAGCCAGCGCGCGAGCGCCGATGCGAGCACGACTTTCGGCATCACCACCTCCCCTGCCGCCGCGGACCGGAGGAGCATACGCCGCGTCCGCGGCACACGCTGCCGCGCCGACGGCCACCGCATGGCCCATTCGTTGGCCGACCAAAGGGAGGGGCGACGTGCATGCGCATCGAGCACGCTGCCGCGATGCGAACGCCCGATGCACCGTTATCCCGTCCCGCCCCTGCCCGATCCGGTCGCCGGCACGCGGCCGTCGCCGTGGCGGTCGCGCTGGCGGCATATGGCGCCGCGCTCGCCGTGCTGTCGCGGGAGCCCGGCTTCTCGCTGGCCGAGCCGCTGTTCCTGCTGGCCGTGCTCGGCCTCGCGTTCCCGGCGCTGGCATGGGTGCTGACGCGGCCCGCGCGCGGAGGCACGGCCCGGCCCGACCCGGTGCCCTCGCGTTGGCGCGGCGTGCTGGTCTACCTGGCCGTGTTCGCCGTGGTGGTGCTGGGCTGGGGCTTCAGTGCGATCAACGATGCGTTCCCGGCCGAACCCGCGCAGTCGATCGTGCAGGTGCTGGTCAAGCTGGCGACGATGGTGGTGCTGCCGCTGTGGCTGTTCGTGCACTGGCAACGCGCGTCGCCCGGCCCGTTCGGACGGCGCCGGCTGTGGCTGGTGTTCGTCGTGATGTCGCTGGCCTATCTCGCCCTGCAGGCAGTGTTCGGTCGCGGCCTGTCGACGCTGTCGGAGCTGAACCCCACGCTCGCCACGCTGCTGTGGGCCGTGCCGATGTGCCTGCTGTGGCAGTCGATCGAAGCGGGGCTGGCGGAGGAAGTGCTGTTCCGCCGCGTGCTGCAGGAGCACCTGTCGATCGCCACCGGCTCGCACGTGGCCGCCATCGCGTGGGCGTCGCTGCTGTTCGGGCTGGCGCACGCCCCCGGGCTGTGGCTGCGCGCCGGGCACCTGATGGAGGGCGTGGCCGCGGCGACGCCGCTGTGGGCCGTCGCCTATTCGGTGGTGATGATCGCGCCGGCCGGCATCGCCTTCGGCGTGCTGTGGGCGCGCACGCGGTCGCTGTGGCTGGTGGTGCCGCTGCACGGCATGGTCGACCTGCTGCCGCAGCTGGCGCCTTTCATCCGGGCATGGACCGGCGCGTGACCCGCGATCAGGCCGGGCGTTCGATCCGCCGGTAGATCGCCTTGGCGATCTGGTGCAGGCCGTAGGCAACAAGACCCAAGCCGACCAGCGTCAACGTCGTCCCGCCGCCGAGCATCTGCAGCACCTCGCCCGTGTCGGCCGCTTCCTCGGCCCGGTACAGCCGCCCGGCGCGAAACGTGAACCAGCCGATCGGGAGCAGTACCAGCCCGCGCGCGGCCGTGCCGATCCGGCCGATCAGGGTCAGGCCGCGATGGGTGGACGCGCCACTCGCGCCCATGTGCCTGTTGACGTCGCCCTTGGCGGCCTTGACCAGCTGGTGGATGCCGTAGCCGACGACGCCCAGGCCCGCGGCCATCACCAGCCACGTGCCGAACGGCTGGTCGAGCAGCCGGCCCACCCAGACCTCCTGGCCGTCGCCACTGCCGCTGCCTTCGCCCCGGGCCAGCTGCCAGGCGGTCACGGCCAGCGAGAAATAGATCACGCCACTCAAGGCGTAGAACAGGCGCATAGCAATGCGCTTGGCGCCGGTGTCGCGGTGCTCGGGGTCCAGCAGCGCCTGCACGCCACGCCAGATGACGTGGCCCACCAGACCCAGCGCGATCGCCATCAGCATCCAGCGGCCGCCCTGCTCGTCGGTCAGCGACGCCAGCGCTTCGCTGGTGCCCTGGGCACCGCCCGTCGCCAGGCCGGCCTTGACCGCGATCCAGCCGACCAGACCGTAGACCACGCCCTTGGCGGCATAGCCCATGCGCGCGACCGGGGGCACCCAGCTGGCGACCTGGTGGAGGGTGGCGCGGCCGCTGCCGCCGAGCGAGGTGTTCATGGATGGGGCTCCGGGGAAATGGGAAAGCGCGACGTTGTCGCCCAACGGTCGTCCCGCTGGCGTGAACCCGATCAGGCACCCCAACGCAACGCCGTCCGCCCACCGGCCGGCGATTGGGCGCATAGTGGGCGACGGCATCGCCGCCAAGCGCACCCAGCCCGGGCGCGTACCGCCGATGCGAAGAGGACTGCGAATGGCCACTTCAAAGAGCCGCACCCCGCGGCGCGACACGCCGCGCAACGCGACCGCCGGCTCCACCCACCCCAAGCGCAGCGAGAGCGAGCGCATCGCCGAGCACATCGCCGATTTCGAGCGCAGCGGCGGCCGGGTCGAAAAGCTGGGCACCACGCGCGTGCTGCAGAAGGTCGACGCGCCCGCGTCCACCGACACGGCCCCGGCAACCCCCGAGGCACCGCGCAAGCGCAAGCGCTGATCGACACGCCTGTCGCCGTACCCTCGCGGGTCGCGCCGGGCGCTCTGGCCTTGATCTTGCTAGGCCTCGGCCAACTCTGCCGGCCGCTTGCGCAGCGGCCCCGGCGGGCGTAGAAGCAGGCCTGCAGGGGGAGCCTGGAGGCCGTCATGAACCGCACCCGCCCGCTTGCCCTGTCCGTCCTGGTCACGTTGCTGGCCAGCGCCTGTTCCGATACCCGCGATGCCGCACCGACTGCCGCACAGGCCGAACCGGCGGTGTCCTCGCCCGCCGAGGCCGCGCTGGGCGCCACGCTCCTGCAAGGGCTGGGCGACCACGACTTTCCGGTTACCAGCGACCACCCCGAAGTACAGCGCTGGTTCAACCAGGGGCTGATGCTGACCTACGGCTTCAACCACGACGCCGCTGAGCGCGCCTTCCTCAAGGCCACGCAGCTCGACCCCGAGTGCGCCATGTGCTGGTGGGGCGCGGCGCTGGTGCTGGGCCCGCACGTCAACGCGGCGATGGACCCGACGGTCAACGACAAGGCGTACTCGCGCCTGCGCAAGGCCGTCGCACTGGCACCTCGCGCCACCGGGCGCGAGCAGGCCTTCATCCGCGCACTCACCGCGCGCTACGTCGAAACCCCGCCGGACGACCGCCGCGCGCTGGACGAGGCGTACGCCAGCGCCACCCGGCAGCTGATGCACGAGCGCCCCGACGACCTGGATGCCGCGACCTTCCACGCCGAAGCGCTCATGGACCTGCAGCCGTGGGACTACTACGACGACCAGCAGCGTCCCAAGGGCCACACCAACGAGATCGTCTCGGTGCTGGAGTCGGTGATGAAGCGCGACCCCGACCACGCCGGCGCGCTTCATCTGTACGTGCACGCCGTTGAAGCCTCATCCGACCCGCAACGCGGCGTGGCCGCCGCCGACCGGCTGCGCAAGTTGATCCCCGGCTCCGGCCACCTCGTCCACATGCCGGCGCACATCTACGCGCGCGTGGGCCGCTGGCACGACGCGGTGATCGCCAACCAGCGCGCGATCGAGGCCGACGACGCCTACCTCGCGCTGTGCCGCGGCAATACACAGGGCGTGTACCCGCTGGGCTACGTGCCACACAACCACCACTTCCTGTGGTTCGCCGCCAGCATGGAGGGCAACAGCGCACTGGCGCGCGAGGCCGCGCTGGCCACGGCCGAGCGCACCGAATTGCCCGACCTGATGCGCCAGCCCGGCTTCGAGGGCCTGCAGCACTTCTGGATGACGCCGTGGTTCGAACGCGTACGCTTCGGGCGCTGGGACGAGATCCGCTCGCTGCCCAACCCCGCCGAGGACCTGCCCTACGTCACCGCGATCTGGCACTACGCCCAGGGCACGGCGGCCGCGCGCCAGGGCCGTGACACCGCCGCGCGCCTGCACCTGGAGGCGCTGCGCCCGCTGGCGGCGGACCCGGAGATGGAAACGCTGACGATGTGGGACCGCTACCCGCTCAGCCATGCGGTGAAGATCGCCGAGCGCAGCCTGTCGGCCGACGTCGCGA
>MIDV01000068.1 GCA_001830245.1 Lysobacterales bacterium RIFOXYA1_FULL_69_10
CACGGTAGGAGCGACGTAAATCGCGACCCGCGTCGGTACCCGAGGTGCGCGGTCGCGACTCACGTCGCTCCTACCAAACGGGGTGCGGGTTGGGTATTGACGTGCTGTCGCGATCGCGGCTGAAGCCGCTCCTACACGCGCAAAGAGAAACGCCGGCACGGGGCCGGCGTTCTCGCTTGCGGCAAGGGTGCGTCTGGACTCAGGCGCCCTTCGTCCACTGGCCCATCGCCGCCAGGCCGTTGTCCTTGGCGCGGGCGTACACCGTCTGCTGCGCGGCGGCGACGTTGTTGACGATGTCCTGCGACCACAGCTTGAGCGCCGCCGACTGCATGGCGCGACCGTAGCTGAAGCTCAGCGGCCACGGCTTCGGACCCATGCGGTTCATCGCATCCAGGTGAGCGGTGGCGTCCTCGTCGGACTGGCCGCCGGACAGAAACACGATGCCCGGCAGCGTCGCCGGCACGGTCGACTTCAGGCACTGCAGGGTGGCCAGCGCCACGTCCTCGACCGAGGCCTTGTCACCGCTGGTCGTGCCCGGCACCACCATCGAGGCCTTCAGGATGGTGCCTTCCAGCACCACGTTGTGCTCGTAGAGCGAACCGAACAGCGAGCGCAGCACCACCTCGGTGACCTCGTAGCAGGTGTCGATGTCGTGGCTGCCGTCCATGATCACTTCCGGCTCGACCATCGGCACCAGGCCCTGCTCCTGGCACAGCGCGGCGTAGCGCGCCAGCGCGTGGCTGTTGGCCTCGATGCAGGTGCCCGACGGCGCGTCGTCGTCGATGTTGATCACCGCGCGCCACTTGGCAAAGCGTGCACCCAGCTTGTAGTACTCCTCCAGCCGCGCGCGCAGGCCGTCCAGGCCCTCGGTGACCAGCTCGCCCGGGAAGCCGGCCAGCGGGTGCGCGCCCTTGTCGACCTTGATGCCCGGGATCATGCCGTTGTCGCTCATGACCTTGGCGAACGGCACGCCGTCCTTCGTGGACTGGCGGATGGTCTCGTCGAACAGGATCGCGCCGGAGATGTAGTCCGACAGCTTCGGCGTGGTGAGCAGCAGCTCGCGGTAGGCGCGGCGGTTCTCTTCCGTGCACTCGATGCCCACGCCGTCGAAACGCTTCTTGATGGTCGCGTTGGACTCGTCGATGGCGATGATGCCCTTGCCTTCGGCGACCATGGCCTGGGCGGTTTCGGCAAGCTGTTCGATGCTCATGGGGTGTCCTGGGGCTGGCGGGTGGAAGCCGGCGATTATAGCCGCCGCGCGTGGGTCCGGGCCACGACATCCCAGTCCAAACAGCCGGTTACGTGGCCCCAACCTGTAGGAGCGGCTTCAGCCGCGATCAACGCCTCC
This sequence comes from Lysobacterales bacterium RIFOXYA1_FULL_69_10, assembly GCA_001830245.1. Lineage (GTDB taxonomy): Bacteria > Pseudomonadota > Gammaproteobacteria > Xanthomonadales > Xanthomonadaceae > Lysobacter_C. The sequence goes on from MIDV01000068.1 coordinate 1,349, forward strand.
GAAGCCTGGGCTCTCTGCAGGAGCGACGTGAGTCGCGAACGCACCTCCATGGAGGGCACGGGTCGCGACTCACGTCGCTCCTACAAAAGCTGGCGTAGCCCGGGTAAGCGCAGCGCACCCGGGGTCATCCGGCCGTCGGCACGTCCCGGGTGCGCTGCGCTTACCCGGGCTACAACTCGCCCAGTCCCTCGGCCACGCCGTCAGGGCCCACCTGCAGCAGTCGCAGCGTGTTGGTGGCCCCGCGGTGTTCCATGTGGTCGCCGCTGGTGAAGATCAGACGCTCACCCTCGGCCAGCAGCCCGTCGTCGAACAGCTGCTTGACCGCGACCCGCGCGGCATCGCGCGAGGCGAGCCCCCGGCTGTCGAATTCCAGCGGGCGGACGTCGCGCATCATCGCCATCTTGCGGCGCGACGGCGCATGCCGCGACAGTGCGAAGATCGGCGCCGGTGAGCGGAAGCGCGACAGGAAGCGCGCCGTGCCGCCGGACTCGGTCATCGCGACGATCGCGCGCACGCCGATGTGCTCGGACAGGAACATGGCCGCCATCGCGATCGCCTGGTCGGCCTTCTCCAGGTTGCGCGGGGCCTTCTCGAAATCGGTGTCGTGGCTGAACTGGCGCTCGGCGCCCATGCAGATGCGCGACATCGCCTCGACCGCCTTGACCGGGTAACGACCGGCCGCGGATTCGGCGGACAGCATCACCGCGTCGGTGCCGTCGATGACCGCGTTGGCCACGTCCAGCACCTCCGCGCGGGTCGGGATGGGGCTTTCCACCATCGACTGCAGCATTTGCGTCGCGGTGATCACCACGCGGTTGCGCGCCAGCGACTCGCGGATGATCTTCTTCTGCAGGCCGGGCAGCTCGGCGTCGCCGATCTCGACCCCGAGGTCGCCGCGCGCGACCATCACCACGTCGCTGGCGTCCACGATCTCGGCCAGGTTCTCGATGGCTTCGGCGCGCTCGATCTTCGACACCATCGCCGCCTCGCTGCCGGCGGCGCGGGCGACCTCGCGGGCGCGGTCCATATCGGCGGCGTTGCGGCAGAACGACACCGCGATGAAGTCGGCCTCCAGTTCGGCCGCGACCTTGATCAGCGCCTCGTCGTGCTCGGTCAGCGCACCCAGCGACAGCCCGCCGCCCTGCTTGTTGAGGCCCTTGCGGTTTGACAGCACGCCGTCGTTGAGCACGGTGCAGGCGATGCGCGCGCCGTCCACCGACTCCACCTGCAACTGCAGCAGGCCATCGTCCAGCAGCAGCACGTCGCCGGGCGCGACGTCACCGGGCAGCCCGAGGTAGCTGACGCCGACCTGGGTCGCGTCACCGGGTGGGACGTCGTCGCGGGCGACCAGGTCGAAGCGGTCGCCGGCCTTCAACTCGACCTTGCCGTCGGCGAAGGTCTCGATGCGGATCTTCGGGCCCGGCAGGTCGGCGAGGATGCCTACCTCGCGGCCGACCCGGCGCGCGGCCTCGCGCACCGCCTCGGCCCGCGCGACCTGCGATGCGGGGTCGCCGTGGGAAAAGTTGAGGCGGACCACGTCGACCCCCGCCGCCAACAGCGCGTCGAGCACGCCGGGCTTGTCGGTGGCCGGGCCGAGGGTGGCGAGGATCTTGGTGCGGCGGGCGATGGCGGACATGGCAGACTCGTCGTGGCTGACCGCACGCTAGCACAGCGTTTGCGCCCTTCCGGACTGAATACGTATGCCGCGGATCGATGCCCCTTCCCGCCTCGTGGATTCCGACGGCCTGCCGGTGCTGGCCGGTGCGCGCGTGACCCTGCGCGGCCTGCGCGAGGACGACGCCGATACGCTGTTCGCGCTGCATTCCGACCCGAGGGCGATGCGCTACTGGAGCTTCGTGCCCTGGACCGACCGGTCCCAGGTCCACGACTACCTGGCCCGCGGCATCGCCGCGCGCGACCCGGAGCGGATGCTGTGCTGGGCGATCACCCAGGCCGGCGACGACACGCTGGCAGGCACCGCCACGCTGTTCGACATCAACCGCGAACAGGGTCGCGCCGAGATCGGCTACGCGTTGCACCCGTCGCACTGGGGTCGCGGCCTCGCGACCGAAGCGCTGGGGCTTGTGCTGGGCCACGCCTTCGACACGCTCGCACTGCGTCGCGTGGAAGCCGACATCGACCCGCGCAATGCCGCCTCATGCCGGCTGGTCGAGCGCCACGGCTTTGTCCGCGAAGGCCTGCTGCGCGAGCGCTGGCACGTTGGGGGCGAGGCCTGCGACAGCGTTGTGTACGGGGTGCTGGCCAGGGAGCGGACGGGCCGACAACCGCCGCCCCTGTAGGAGCGGCTTCAGCCGCGATGTCTTTCCCGGACTTGCCAACACGCCCATGTAGGAGCGACGTGAGTCGCGACCGCGCACCTCCGGCCAGCGACGGGTCGCGACTCACGTCGCTCCTACACGGCATGCAAGTCCAGCCGGGACTGGCTTCGCGGCTGAAGCCGCTCCTACAACAGCAGAGTGGCCGACGCGTCAGCCGCGCGCACGAAGCGCTGCGACCGCCGGCAACTCCTTGCCTTCCAGGAACTCCAGGAACGCGCCGCCGCCGGTGGAGATGTAGGACACGTCATCGGCGATGCTGTACTTGTCGACCGCGGCCAGGGTGTCGCCGCCGCCGGCAATCGAGAACGCGTTCGAGGCTGCGATCGCACGCGCCAGCGCCTCGGTTCCCTTGCCGAATGCGTCGAACTCGAACACGCCCACCGGGCCGTTCCACACCACGGTGCCGGCCTTGGCGATCATCGCCGCATAGCGCGCGGCCGTGTCCGGGCCGATGTCCAGGATCATGTCGTCCTCGCCGACCGCGTCCACGGCCTTGACCGTGGCCGGGGCGTCGGCAGCGAACTTCGACGCGACCACCACGTCGGTGGGTACCGGGATATCGGCGCCACGCGCGGTGGCCTCGGCCATGATCTTCTTCGCGGTGTCGATCAGGTCCGTTTCCACCAGCGACTTGCCGACACCAAACCCCATCGCGGCGATGAAGGTGTTGGCGATGCCGCCGCCGACGATCAGCTGGTCGACCTTGCCCACGAGCGACGACAGCAGCTCCAGCTTGGTGCTGACCTTGGAGCCGGCGACGATCGCCAACAGCGGGCGCGCCGGGTTGTCGAGCGCCTTGCCCAGCGCGTCGAGTTCGGCCATCAGCAGCGGGCCGCCGCAGGCAACCTTGGCGTGGCGGATCACGCCATGGGTGGAGGCCTGCGCACGGTGCGCGGTGCCGAAGGCATCCATGACGAAGACATCGCACAGCGCGGCATAGGCCTTGGCCAGCGCCTCGTCGTCCTTCTTCTCGCCGACATTCATGCGGCAGTTTTCCAGCAGCACCAGCTGGCCGGGATGGACCGGCACGCCACCGACCCAGTCCTTGATGAGCGGCACGTCCATGCCCAGCAGCTCACCGAGGCGGTCGGCGACGGGCTGCAGCGACTCGTGCTCGCTCCACACGCCCTCGCTCGGGCGGCCGCGGTGCGACATCACCATGACCGCCGCGCCCTTCTCCAGCGCCAGCTTCAGCGTCGGCAGCGCCGCGGTGATGCGCTGCTCGGAGGTGATCCGCCCGTCCTCGATCGGCACGTTGAGGTCCTCGCGGATCAGCACGCGCTTGCCGGAAAGGTCGAGGTCGGTCATGCGGAGCAGGGTCATGGCGTCGTCCGTGGTCGGTGAGGGGAGCCGGGTATTGTCCGGAGCCGGGGCCGTACGGGCAAACAGCGCAGCCACCGGGGCAACCGCAGGAGCGACGTGGGTCGCGACCGCATCCCGCCCGACGCGCGCAGGCACCGACTCACGCCGCTGCTGCATCGACGCACCGGATCGCGCACCGGCCCTGAGGCTGCGGCTGGCCCAACCGGCGGCCCTTGGCCGATCGCCCGTCACAACATCTAGCGTTGACGCCATCACAAAAAACGATATGTTGTGCCCTGTCGGTGCCGGCCTCGCGGTCGGATGAAAAGGGAAGCCGGTCCAGGCCATGGGTGAACCACCCCGGCCGACTCCGGCGCTGCCCCGCAGCGGTAGTGGAAACGAAAGCCGTCATGGCACTGGGGCGAATGCCCTGGGAAGCGACGGCCGGTAGGTGAGGCCAGTTCCTTTTAGGAGCGACGTAAGTCGCGATCGGATGCGAGAAGCATCGCGACTTACGTCGCTCCTACAAAGGCATCGAGTCCCGTGTCCAGAGCCCGAAGACCTGCCGACAGCCGCGCGAAGCACACCGCGCGGTGACCGGCCAGGGAGCCTTCGGGGGAAGGCGGTCGGTGTCGTGGCCCGCGCCTGCGGGCAGCCTTCGCCGCGCCCTGCCCGCGAAGGCCCGGCCGCTGATCGCGGCCTGCGCGACACCCCCGCTCCACCTTGTGGACTCCCGCGCCCGCGTCGCCCTTCGAGGGGAGGCCGACGACCCGTGCGCCCTGCACCGGAGTTCCACCATGACCATCGAAGACACCGCCACGGCGCCTGCCGAGGCACCTGCGTCCACCACCGCGGCATCCGACGCCGATACCGTCCCGACCGCCGCCGACTTCGCCCTGACGCCGCCCGCCACCGCCTTCAGCATGGCCGTGACCAAGCGCAACGGCAGCCGCGAGCCGGTCGACCTCAACAAGATCGTCCGCGCGATCACGCGCTGCAGCGACGGCCTGCATGCCATCGACCCGATGCGCGTGGCCACCCGCACTATCTCCGGGCTGTACGACGGTGCGTCCACGCGCGAACTCGACGAGCTGTCGATCCGCACCGCCGCACTGCTGACCGCCGAGGAGCCCGAGTACGGCCGCCTCGCCGCCCGCCTGCTGGCCGGGGTGATCGAGAAGGAAGTCGCCGGCATCGACATCAACGCGTTCTCGCAATCGGTGCAGCGCGGCCACGACCTTGGCCTGGTCAACGACCGGCTGCTGGGCTTCGTGCAGGCCAACGCGCGCAAGCTCAACGACGCGATCGACAACGGCCTCAACCAGCGCTTCGACTACTTCGGCCTGCGCACCCTGTACGACCGCTACCTGCTGCGCCACCCGAAAGCACGCACGGTCATCGAGACGCCGCAGCAGTTCTTCATGCGCGTGGCGTGCGCACTGAGCGAGGACGTGTCCGACGCGCTGGCGCTGTACCGGCGCATGGCGCAGCTGGACTACATCCCGTCCTCGCCGACGCTGTTCAACGCCGGCACCACGCACGAGCAGCTGTCGTCCTGCTTCCTGCTGGACTCGCCGGAGGACTCGCTGGAGGCGATCTACAAGCGCTACATGGACGTGGCCAAGCTGAGCAAGTTCAGCGGCGGCATCGGCCTGAGCTACACCCGCATCCGCTCGCGCGGTTCGCTCATCCGCTCCACCAACGGCCTGAGCAACGGCATCGTGCCGTGGCTGAAGACGCTCGATGCATCCGTGGCGGCGGTCAACCAGGGCGGCAAGCGCAAGGGCGCGGCCTGCGTGTACCTGGAGCCGTGGCACGCGGACGTCGAGG
>MIDV01000069.1:0-1033 GCA_001830245.1 Lysobacterales bacterium RIFOXYA1_FULL_69_10
TATGGGCGGAAGGCCACGGGCTGCCCGGCCCGTTCACCGGGTGGGAAGCGGGTCCATGGATCGTCCCCGGCGAGGGGTGGGGCGACGCGCTGGAAGACCTGCACGAAGACGTGGGCAAAGCGTTCTACGCGGTCATCGCGCTCCACGCGCTGGCGGCCTTGTGGCACCAGTTCATCCGGAGCGACGGCGTACTGCGTCGCATGTGGTGACGTACTCACGCCTCGCGGCCAGGGGCGTGGCCTTGCCGGTGCGTGGACGCGCAGTGGTCTACGGTGCTCATCCCTGATTGGAGGACCGACCATGACGACTTCCCCGAACGACGACGCGCGCGCATCCGACAGTGCACGCAAGCCTGACCCGTCCGGTAATGACGACACGACGCCCAACCCCCGCGAGGGCCTCGATCGCGAAGTCGGCGATCTCGAGGATGCGGACGCGGTCGAGCAGGACGGTGCGCTGCCGGGTCGCGTTGGCGGAGGGTTGGCCGGCGGCTGAGAGGCGCCTTCAAAGTCGAAGCGGCGCGTTCAGCGCCGGGCTTCGCGATCCTCCGCCTCCTGCACTGCTTCGATGCGGTCGTAACAGCGCCTGCGGCTCCATTGCCAAAGACGCTTGCGGGCCACTGGGCGCGAACAGATAGGTCCGCGTTACCCTTCCGGGCCCACGATCACCGGCCCCGGACATGCCACGCCTGTTCACGCTCGCTCTCCTGCTGGCTGCAATGACACCCGCGCACGCACGGCCGCCCGTGTTCGACATGCACGTACACCTGCGGGATGGCGCGGCGTCGGCCGAGGCGTTCGAGGCGCGGCAGGTGGACGACGATGTCGACCTGGGCGCCTACGGCGCCATGTGGTTCGGCGGCCCGCACCAGGCATTGGAGGGGCAACTGGAGCAGGTGCGTGCGGGGAACGACCGCATCATCGCGCTGGCGGCGGCCAACCCGAAGGTGCTGCCGATCGCCACGGTCCACCCCTACGACGGCGAGGCCGCGCTGGCCGAGCTGGCGCGCGTGGCCGGGCAGGGCGTCAAGGTG
>MIDV01000069.1:1062-7228 GCA_001830245.1 Lysobacterales bacterium RIFOXYA1_FULL_69_10
CATCGGCGGGCTGGATTTCCGGTTCTGGAACGTGCTGGCGCTGGCGCGCACGGCCGAGGGCGTCTTCGCCGAGAACATCCACTTCGACATTTCAGCGATCACAGTGCTGATGGCGGATGCGCCGATCGAGGACGAGTTCGTCTGGACGCTGCGCAACGTCGGCATCGATCGCATCCTGCTCGGTTCCGACCACCCGCAGCTGTCGCTGGCCGATACGGTCGATGCATTGGAGCGCCTGGGCCTGACGCCGGAGGAGACGGCGAAGATCCGCTGGGGCAACGCGCAGCGGCTGTTCGGGCTGGAGTGACCCGGCACCGCCCTGCGCGCGCGCGGGTCCGAGCGGATTACCGACCAGGAGACGTGCGATGAAGATCGATGGCTCATGCCACTGCGGCAAGGTCCGCTTCAGTTGCGAGGCGTACGCGCCGGTGCCGTTCCTGCATTGCTACTGCTCGATCTGCCGCAAGACCGCCGGCGGCAGCGGCAGTGCGATCAACCTCGGTGCGCGCGCCGACACGCTGGAGGTCGAAGGGCGCGAGCATCTGGGCGTGTATCGCGCGCGCATCCCGGAGGACGACGGCGGGTGCCGCATCAGCTCCGGCCAACGGCACTTCTGCACCGGATGCGGCAGCGCGCTGTGGTTGTTCGACCCGGAGTGGCCGGAGCTGGTGCATCCGCACGCATCGGCCATCGATACGCCGCTGCCGGACGCGCCGGAGCGGATCCACATGCTGCTGGATTCGAAGGCCAACTGGGTGCGGGTACCGGACGGGTCGGATGACGTGCACGTCGACGGGTTCCCCGAGGAGTCGCTTGAAGACTGGCACCGCCGGCACGGGTTGCTCGACGGCGGCTGACGCCGGTCAGGTGCGGGCGCGCGCCACCGGCAACTGCCAGCCGTAGCGCATCGCCATGAACCGCAGTGCGAAGCCTGCAACCGCGCCAGCCACCGCCACCGGCGTGGCCGGCAGCGACAGCGCGTCGCCGCAGACCACCACGGCCGCGCCCAGCAGCGCGGCAACCGCGTACAGCTCGCGCTGCAGCACGCCGGGCACCTGCATCACCAGCACGTCGCGCACCATGCCGCCACCGATGCCGGTGAGCACGCCCAGCATGACGGCGCCCACGGGGCCGACACCGTAGGCCAACGCCTTGTCGGCGCCGATCACCGCGAACAGGCCCAGCCCGATTGCGTCGAACAGCTGCACCGGATTGCGCAGGCGTTCGATCGTCTCGTAGCGGTAGAACGTCGCCAGGCCGGCGAGCGCAGAGATCGCGAGGTAGCGCCAGTCGACCAGCGCGACCGGTGGCGTGGCGCCGAGCATGGTGTCGCGGGCGATGCCGCCGGCGGTCGCCGCGGCAAAGGCCAGCACCAGAACGCCGAACAGGTCCAGGCCCTTGCGCGCGCCCGCCGTCGCGCCGCTGATCGCGAACGCGAACGTGCCGATGAAATCGATGGCGGTGACGAAACCGGAGTACATGGCGGGGCCGGGCAGGACGGCGGGGTGGCCCGGCATCGTACCGGAGCCTCTGCGCCGCGCCATTGGCGGTCAGGCGGTTACGAGGTAGCGGTCGCGGCCGGCGTCCTTGGCCTGGTAGAGCGCGGCGTCGGCGCGCGCCAGCAGCGCATCGGCGCTCTCGCCGGGTCGGTGGCGGGCGACCCCGGCGGAAAACGTGATCGGGTCACCGTCGACACGGGCGGTCGCGACCGAGCAGCGGATGCGATCCAGCACGCAGCCGATGCCCTCCAGGTTGCCCGTCATCACCAGCAGGAACTCCTCGCCTCCCCAGCGGCCGATCGCATCGGTCTCGCGCAGCTGGGCCGCGGCTCGGGTGGCGAAAGCCCTGAGCACCTCGTCGCCCGCCGCGTGCCCCAGCGCGTCGTTGACCGACTTGAAGTGGTCGATGTCGAGGATGGCGATACAGAACGGCGAGATCCCGCGCGACGACAGCGCGATGCTCCTCTCAAGAAGCGTACGCATCCACCGCCGGTTCGCGATGCCGGTGAGTTCGTCGCTCACGGCCAGCCGCTCGACCTCCGACAGCGCCTGCGCGAGGGCTTCGCGCTGGTCGCGCAGCTTCTGCCGCAGCCCGGACAGGCGCGCGGCGATCACCGCAAGCGCCGGCAGGACGACCACCATCATCAGCACGTTGTTCACGTCCAGCCGGAGCGGCGACACCTCGCCCTGGGCCGGGATCAAATCGGGGTGCCACACGCGCAAGAGCACCGCTCCGACCAGGCTGGTGACGGCCAGCACCGTGAGGAACGCGATTTCGCGCCAGCGCAGGGCGAATGCACCGAAGGCGAAGATGACCATCAGCGGCAGCAGCGCCGATGTCCGCATCGGGCCGCAGATGAGGTAGCCCCAGTTCACCGCGAGCACGCCCATCGAGAGCTGCCACACCGTCAACGACGGGTCCCGGTAGCGCTCGGTCCATCCGCTACGGAGCGCCACGTAGCCGACGGCCAGTACACAGAACACGAAGCCCAGCCACACCATGAGGGCGCCGGAGTCCATCCACCCCTGGCCCACGCCCGTGGTCAGCAATGCTGCTGCGCCGACGTACACCAGGCTGGCGATCAACCATTGGACCAGCCGCAGCCGACGCCGCGGGTCGCGGCTGGCCACCAGGTCGACCACAGTGGACGCCATTCCCATCCGAACCCTCGCGCCGGGGCGCCCGCGTGGGTGCCTCGCCGGGAATATCGGCAGCGGCGGCGTGGACTTGACTGGACGCGTTCACCGCGCAGGCCCGGGCCCGGCGTCAGGCCGTCCGCTTAACAGGGGCTCCGGTAGGGTGCCTGTCCCTTGCCTGCAGTCGATCGCCATGAACACACCCGTCTACCGCCGTGCCCGCTACGCCCGTCGCGGACCTGCGCCTCACGAGCTGGTGCAGGTCGAGGACTTCACGCCGCCCCCGCTGGAGGCCGGCCAGGTGCGCGTCGAAGTGCTTGCCGCCCCGATCAACCCGTCCGACCTGATGACGATCACCGGCGATTACGGGCAGTTGCCGCCGCTGCCGGCCGTGGGCGGCAACGAAGGGGTCGGGCGGGTGGTTGCAGTCGCACCGGGTGTCGATGCGATCCGTGAAGGCCAGCGGGTCCTGCTGCCGGTGGGCATCGGCACCTGGGCCACGCACGTGACCGCACGGGCCGACGCACTGGTCCCGCTGCCGGATGCCGGCGACCCCGTGCAACTGTCGATGCTGGCGATCAATCCGCCCACGGCGGCGCTGCTGCTGCAGGACTTCGTGGACCTGCAGCCGGGCGAGTGGGTCATCCAGAACGCCGCCAACTCCGCCGTCGGTGGCTACGTGGTGCAGTTGGCAAAGGCGCGCGGCCTGCGCACCGTGAATGTGGTGCGGCGCGAGTCCGCTTGCGCGCAGGTGGCCGACGGCGCCGATGCCGTGCTGGTCGATGGCGATGACCTGGCCGAGCGCGTCCGCGACGCAACGGGCGGCGCAAAGATCCGCCTGGGCATCGATGCGGTCGGTGGCGCCGCGACGGACCGGCTGGCGCAGGCGTTGGCTGCCGGGGGCACCATCGTCAATTACGGCGCGATGGGCGGCGGCGCATGCGAACTCTCACCCCTGGCGCTGATCTTCCGGGGCATTACGCTGCGCGGCTTCTGGCTGGCCCGCTGGTTCGAGCAGTCCACGGCCCCGCAGCGCGCCGACCTGTTCGGCGCGCTCGCGCGGCAAATCATCAATGGCACGCTGCACGCGCCGGTGGCGCGCCGCTACTCGTTGGACGCCATCGCCGATGCGCTGGCCGCCGCGGGGGAGGGCGGGCGCGACGGCAAGATCGTGCTGGTGCCCAATGGCGACCCGAAATCGGGCGACCCGATGTCGACATAAGCATCCGCGCTGCAGGGCGCCGTGCCCGTGTCTGCAGGCGGAGTACCGCAGCCGGCACCCGCCGCCTTTGACAGGACGGGTGGCCGGCGCGTCTTTCAGGCGGTCGCGGTCGCTTCTTCCAGCGTGGGGTAGTCGATGTAGCCCTTTGCGCCGCCGCCGTAGAACGTGTCGCTGTCGGGGGTATTGAGGGCCGCATCCTGACGCAGGCGCACCGGCAGGTCCGGGTTGGCCAGGAACGGCACGCCGAACGCCACCGCGTCAGTCCGCCCGGACGCCACCGCGTCCAGCGCCATCGCCCGGTCGTAACCGTTGTTGACGATCCACGCACCGCTGAAGCGGCGGCGCAGCGCGGCGTAGTCGAACGGCGCGATGTTGCGGTCGCCGCCGGTCGCGCCTTCGATCATGTGGAGATAGGCGATGCCCAGCGTGTCCAGTCTCTCCACGGCGCGCTCGAACAGCGGTTGGGGATCGCTGTCGCGCAGGTCGCCGGCCGGCGTCACCGGTGACAGCCGCACGCCCACGCGGCCCGCGCCGATCTCGTCGGCCACCGCCTGCACCACCTCGAACAGGAAACGTGTGCGGTTCTCGATGCTGCCGCCGTAGGCATCGTCGCGATGGTTGGCGCGGTCGCGCAGGAACTGGTCGATCAGGTAGCCGTTGGCGCCGTGGATCTCCACGCCGTCGAAGCCGGCCTCGATGGCGTTGCGCGCGGCCGTGCGGAACTCCTCGACCACGCCGGGGATCTCGTCTAGCGCGAGTGCGCGCGGTTCGGACACGTCCACGAAGCCATCGGCGGTGAAGGTCTTGGCATTGGCGCGAATGGCGCTGGGTGCGACCGGCTGCACGCCGTCGGGCAGCAGGCTGGTGTGCGAGATGCGGCCCACATGCCACAGCTGGACGACGATGCGCCCGCCCTTGGCATGCACGGCGTCGGTGACTGCGCGCCATCCATCGACCTGCTCCTGCGTGTAGATGCCCGGCGTGTCGAGGTAGCCCTGCGCGCCGCGGCTGACCTGGGTGGCCTCGGTGATGACCAGGCCCGCGCCGGCGCGCTGGGCGTAGTACTCCGCGGCCAGCGGCGATGGGAGCAGCCCGGCGCCTGCGCGGTTGCGGGTCAGCGGCGCCATGACGACGCGGTTGGCAAGCGCCAGTTCGCCGAAGCGCGCCGGCGAGAACAGTGTCGGGGTGGAGGATGCGTCGGCCATGGAGGGCTCCTGTCGAAGGTGGGGTGATGCGGCGGCCCGGCCACCGTTGACTCACCGGCTGCGGGCGGACTGGAGACCTTGGGGCCGCCGCAGGCGTCCACGACCGGCACCGCGGGAACACTGCATGCCAGCGGTGTGCACGCAGGGTTCGAGGGCCTTCATGCCCCGCTAGCGCGGGCTGCGCCAGCATGCGCCGGGACCCTCCACCGGCCACCGCCATGCAGATGCCGCAACGCATGCCTGCCGCCTTCCTGGGCCACGGCAGCCCGATGAACGCGCTGGAGCGCAACCGCTATACCGAGGCGTGGCGTGCGTTTGGTGTCGCGGTGCCCCGCCCGCGGGCGATCCTGATGGTGTCGGCCCACTGGTACGTCAACGCCACCGCGGTGACGGCGATGGCGAGGCCCCGGACCATCCACGACTTCTTCGGGTTCCCGCAGGCGCTGTTCGACATCGACTATCCGGCGCCTGGGTTGCCGGAGCTGGCCGAGGAGGTGGCCGACGCGGCGAGCCCGGACTACGTCGGTGCCGACTTCGATGGCTGGGGGCTGGACCATGGCGCGTGGTCGGTGCTACTGCATGCGTTTCCCCGGGCCGATGTGCCGGTGGTGCAGCTGTCGATCAATGCCGCGCATCCACCGGAGTACCACGTCGAACTGGGCGCGAAGCTGGCGTCGCTGCGCGAGCGCGGCGTGCTGCTGGTAGGCAGTGGCAACGTGGTCCACAACCTTCGTGCGATGGACCGGAACGCGCCGGACGCCGGTTTTGACTGGGCGCGCCGGTTCAACGAATGCGCGGTCGAAGCGATGCTGGAGTCGCCCGGCGATGCAGCGGGGCTGATGCAGCGCCCGGGCTTCGTGCAGGCGGCGCCCACGCCCGAACATTTCCTGCCGCTGCTGTATATCGCGGGCTTCGCCGCCCGCGTGGGCAGCGCACCCAAGGTGCTGGTCGACGGGTATGCCTACGGGTCGCTGTCGATGACCTCTTTCGCGGTGGACGTGCCGTGCCCGGAATTCGATGCCGCGCTGGCCGGCGCACCGCCGTTGGGCAGCGATGCACCGCCGGAGGACAGCAACCTCTAGCCACGGCACCGTCCGGCCCAT
>MIDV01000069.1:7297-7681 GCA_001830245.1 Lysobacterales bacterium RIFOXYA1_FULL_69_10
AGCATGTCCCTCGTCAAACCCATCACGCCGCACCTCTGGTTCGATACCCAGGCCCGTGAAGCGGCGGCGTTCTACTGCGACCTGTTCCCGGAGTCGCGCATCGATTCGGTCACGACGCTGCACGACACGCCCTCGGGCGACTGCGACGTGGTTGCGTTCACTCTGCACGGCCAGCCGTTCATGGCGATCAGCGCGGGGCCGATGTTCACGTTCAATCCGTCGGTGTCGTTCTTCGCCAACTTCGACCCCTCACGCGAGCCCGATGCCGAGGCGCGGCTGGACCGCACGTGGGCGGCGCTGATCGACGGCGGGCAGGCGTTGATGCCGCTGGATGCCTACCCCTTCAGCAAGCGCTACGGCTGGGTGCAGGACCGCTACGGCCTG
>MIDV01000069.1:7698-13394 GCA_001830245.1 Lysobacterales bacterium RIFOXYA1_FULL_69_10
GGTCGCAGGCTGGGCAGCTGGTGCGCTACCCGGAAGGGGCCGCTCCGGACGCACCGGGCAGCGTGATGTTCTCCGACTTCCGCCTGAGTGACACATGGCTCGCCGCGATGGACAGCGCGCATCCGCACGGCTTCGGCTTCAACGAGGCGATCTCGTTCGTCGTCACCTGCCGCGACCAGGACGAGATCGACCGCTACTGGGCGCAGCTGTCCAGCGTGCCGGAGGCTGAACAGTGCGGCTGGTGCAAGGACCGTTTCGGCCTGTCGTGGCAGATCACTCCGCTTGTCCTGGACAAGCTGATGACACGCGGCGACCGCGCCACCATCGACCGCGTCACGCGTGCCTTCCTGGACATGCACAAGCTGGATGTCGCGGCCATCGAGAAGGCGGGCCGCGGCGCGTGAGGTGCCGTTTGTAGGAGCGGCTTCAGCCGCGAGCCTGGACTTCAATTCCCTTGTAGGAGCGACGTAAGTCGCGACCGGAACTCGGCCAAGGACCGTGGTCGCGACTCACGTCGCTCCTACAGGCGACTGCGCAGCGCCTCTGGGGCGGGAGCGCGATCGCGGCTGAAGCCGCTCCTGCAACGGCGCTCGGGTGCGCGGCCTCAGGCTAGTCCGAAAATGCGCATGCGCGGTCAGAACTTCTCGCCAACGGGCAGGTAGCGCCACGCACCCGGCGGCATCGCACCGTTGACCGACTTGCCGATCGGAATGCGGCCAATGCGCAGGCGGCGGATGGACACGACGTCCAACCCCACCTGCCGGCACATGTCGCGCAGCTGCCCGTCGCGCACGGCCTTGATCGCGAAGCGCAGGCGGGTCTCGTTCTGCCAGCTCACCTTGCAACGCGGCAGGGCGCGGCCGCGGTACTCCAGGCCCTGGCCGAGGCGGTGCAGGCCGTAGGGCGCGATCTCGCCGCGGACCTCGACCAGGTATTCGTGCTCGATGTCGTCGGCGTCCTCGGTCAGCCGGCGCCAGACGCGGCCGTCCTGCGTCAGCACCATCAGCCCGCTGGCCTCGCGGTCCAACGGTACGAGTGGCGTCAGGCGATGGAAGTGCCGCTGCAGGATGCGCTGGCCGGACGGGTCGTCCTCCCAGTGCGAGGCGGGCGTGACGTGCGCCGCGGCCATATCGGGGCCTTCGAGGGCGTCGACGCCCGCCGGCTTGTTGAACAGCACGGTGGCCGGCTCGACCGGTTCCAGCCGCGCATCGGGGTCCAGCGTCACCTGCTGCCCCTCGATGGGATGCTGCGGCGCCTCCACCACGTGGCCGTCCACCGACACCCAGCCGTTCTGGATGTACTGCTCGGCCTCGGCGCGCGTACAGCCGAAGAGGTCGGCGACACGGTGGGCGAGTCGGGTGGCAGTGGGCATCGTCGGGACCGGAACGGGGGCGGGCAGTGTAGCGGTCGCGCTGCGCGGGAGCCCGCGGGCGATTTGTTAGCCTTCCCGGATGACGAATCCAGAGACCTTCTATCCGATCGGCACCCCCGGCCAGCCCTGGGGCGATGCCGAGCGCGCGCAGTGGCTGGCCGGCCAACGCAGGCAGCGCAGCCACGCCGACGACGTCCTGTCGGCCATCGACCGCCTGCGCGAGCGCTTCGACGTCGTCGAGTACGGGCGGCTGGACTACGCTGGCGAAACCTACCCGCTGCTGGCGCTCAAGAGCCCCGCGTGGCGAGACGACCTGCCCGTGGCGCTGGTCACCGGCGGGGTGCACGGCTACGAGACCAGCGGCGTGCACGGTGCGCTGCGGTTCGCCGAGCGCGATGCCGCCGACTACGCCGGCCGCGTCAACCTGTTGATCGTGCCCTGCGTCAGCCCGTGGGGGTATGAGCGCATCCACCGCTGGAACATGCACGCGGTCGACCCCAACCGTTCGTTCCGCGACGACAGCCCCGCCGAGGAGGCCGCGGCGTTGATGCGCCTGGTCGCGCCGCTGCAGGGCCGGTTCCTGTTGCACATCGACCTGCACGAGACCACCGACAGCGACGAGTCCGAGTTCCGCCCCGCGCTCGCGGCCCGGGACGGCAAACCGTATGAGCCCGGCGAGATCCCCGATGGCTTCTACACCGTCGGCGACAGCGTGAACCCGCAACTGCCGTTCCAGCAGGCGGTGATCGATGCGGTGGCGAAGGTCACGCATATCGCACCAGCCGATTCACGCGGCGAGATCATCGGCTCGGCCGTGGTGTCCCCGGGCGTCATCCTGTATCCGGTCAAGTCGCTCGGCCTGTGCGCCGGCGTCACGGATGCGACCTACTTAACCACCACCGAGGTCTATCCCGACAGCCCGCGCACGACGCCGGACGAGTGCAACGCGGCGCAGGCAGCCGCGGTGCGCGCGGCCCTCGACCACGCGTTTGCCGCCGGGGCCTGATGCAGGCGAAGCTCAGGCCGGCAATAAACGGCTGGGCTGATAAACCGACGTACCAGTAAGCCGTTGGGCGTCATCCCGACCGGCTGGAGGCGCGCACCGCGCCCCGCGCATCGCGCGGGCGACGGTGCTTGATCGCGAACATCTCGCGATCGGCATGCGACAGCAGCGCCTCGGCCGTGTCGCCGTCGTGCGGATGGCAGGCGATGCCGATGCTGGCATCCAGCGTGATGGGGCCGTCGGGCAGCTGGAACGGTGGCTGCAGGCGGGCGCGCAGCGCCTCGGCCACGGTGCGCGCGGCGTGGACGTCCCGGCACCCGCGCAGCAGCACGACGAACTCGTCGCCACCGATCCGCGCCACCAGGTCGTGTTGTCGCACGCCCTTGAGCAGCCGTTCGGCGACATCGACCAGCAGCCGGTCGCCGACATCGTGCCCGCCGCGGTCGTTGGCGGCCTTGAACCCGTCCAGGTCCACGTAAAGCACCGCCAGACCCGCGCCGTCGGCTGCGGCCCCCTGGATCGCGGCGCGCAACTCGACCTGCAGGCGGTGGCGGTTGGGCAGCCCGGTCAACGGGTCGTGGCTGGCGCGGTGCTCGAGTTCGCGTTCGGCCTGCCGGAGTTCGGTGATCTCACGGCCGATCGCGACCCGCACACCGTACCCGGGGTGCCAGCGGGCCGACCACTGGATGTCGACGCTATGGCCGTCGCGGTGGACGTAGCGGTTGCGGAAGTGGCGCTGCAGCGCGCCGGCCATGACCTGGCCGGCCTGCTGCTCGGTCGCCGCGCGATCGTCGGGGTGGACCAGGTCGAAGGTCTGGCGGCCCAGGACCTCCTCGCGCGAGTACCCGAGGATGCGCTCGAAGCTGGCACTGACGTAGAGGAAGCGGCCGTCGGCATCGACCACGCACACGGCGTCGGGCAGCAGGTCCAGGAGCTCGATCGCGGGGGGCAGGGTGGGCGTCATGGCGCTGGACGTGCCGGTGCGTCGCCGCAGCGGCACGGTTCGGAGGCCGTGCCGGGGGGCGCGGGAGAGGGCGGGACGGCGGCAATGATGTGTCGGCGGGGCATGCGGGTCCGGACGGTCGGGAGGGACAACGGGCGCATCCTGCGATGAGGGCCAGCCTACCGGGCTGACTGCTGGCGCGACCACTCCATTTTGTCGATGGGGTATCGCCTCAGGTTCCCTGCAACGACCGTGCCGTTCGGCCGGCCGCCGCGCATTCGCTAAGCTCGGCCGTCCCCTCGCGACCGAACGAGCCGATACATGCGCTACGTCGATTCCAGTTCCTGGCAGGGCCTGTTGTCCACCGTGCTGGTGCTGGCGGTGATCACGCTGATCGGCGTGGGCATCCGCCTGCTGGTGATGCAGACCTTCCAGCAGCGGCGGCAGCGCGAGAACCGGCAGATCAACGAGCGCCTGCGTACGCTGATTGCCGCCTACAAGACGCTGGGCGGGTCGTTCACCGGCGACCTGGCGGTCGATCCCACGCATTTGCGCGACCTGCGCGACCGTCCGGCCGACGCCCCCGGGCAGGCGAGCGCATCACTGGATGAGGAGGCCGCGGCGCAGGCGCTGGCTGAAGCCGTGGCCGGCAGTTCCGACCGATCGCGCCGCATCCGCGACGCCGTGGAAAGCGCGCTCTCGGACGTGTTGCTGCTGGGGACGGACGAGCAGGTCCGGCTCGCGGCCACGGCGGCCGGCGAGCTGGCGGCGGGCCGCCGGGTGCACACCGCGGAGCTGGTCGCATCGTTGCGCGACTTCATCCGCGAAGTGCTCGACCTGGATCCGATCCCGGCCAGCCTGGCCATCCCGCGCCAAGGCCCGACCCGACCAGGTGGCTCGGGCAAGGGCGGTGGCCGGGAGAGCGGCAAGGGGGCAGGTGGCCAGGGTGGAAATGGCGGCGGTGGTGGCGGTGGCATGGGTGGCGGTGCGGCCGCCGGTGGCGCCGCCATGGGGATGTCGGGCAGCGACGGGCCCAGCGGTTGAGCCGTGGGCGCGCATCGGTGCGCTTCAGTACGATGGCGCCACGCCTGCCCTCCGGAAGCCGCCGTGCCGCACGCCCCTGACAGCGACGTCTACAGGACCCTGCTGGAGTCCACCCGCGCCATCCCCTGGACGATCGACTGGGCCAGCAAGGCGTTCACCTACATCGGCCCGCAGATCGAGCCGCTGCTGGGCTGGACGCCGGAGAGCTGGGCAACGGTCGAGGACTGGGTCGAGCGCATGCACCCGGACGACCGCGAGCGCGTCGTCAACTTTTGTGTCTCGCAGTCGCTGGCCGGCGTCGATCACGAGGCCGACTACCGCGCCATGACGCGCGACGGCCGCTACGTGTGGATCCGCGATGTCGTGCACGTCGTACGCGACGCGCAGGGTGAGGTGACGCAGCTGATCGGCTTCATGTTCGACATCACTGAGCGCAAGCGCAGCGAGGAGCAACTGGCCGAGCTGCAGAAGACGCTGGAGGAGCTGTCCTACCAGGACGGTCTGACCGGCGTCGCCAACCGTCGCATGTTCGATGTCGTGATCGACCGCGAATGGCTGGCGGCCTGCCGTGACCGCCAGCCGCTGTCGTTGGTCGTGATCGATATCGACTGGTTCAAGCAGTACAACGACCACCACGGCCACCTCAAGGGCGACGAATGCCTGCGTCGGGTGGCGCGACTGCTGCAGTCCGTGGCCAGGCGCCCGCGTGATTTCGTGGCGCGGTTCGGTGGCGAGGAGTTCGTGCTCGTGCTGCCCGCCACCGATCGCGACGCCGCGGCGGCCATTGCCGAGCACTGCCGACAGCAGGTACTGGACGCATGCATCGAGCACCAGCGGGCGGGCACGGGCGACTGCCTGACCGTCAGCGCGGGCGTCGGCACCACCGTGCCCGAGCCGGGAGCCGATCCGGTGGAGTTCATCGAGTCCGTCGACCGGCGCCTCTACCAGGCCAAGCTCGGCGGCCGCAATCGCGTGGTTGGCGAGCCCGCTGCGTCGGCGGACGATCCGGCCGATCGCAGCGCGGAAGTGGCGCACTGATGGTGGCGCCGACGGTCGCACCGGCGGGCACCGGGTGCCGTGCGAGCGCGTTGGCGAGCGGCGTGCTGGCCATCGTGCTGACTGCGGTGGCATGCGCTGGACCGGTTCTGGCGCGCGACCTTGCGATCGTCGATGCCCGGATCCTGCCGGCCCCGGACGCACCTGTGGTCGACAACGGCACCGTGCTTGTGCGCGACGGTCGAATCGTCGCCGTCGGCCGGGATGGCGAGGTGGGACTGCCCGACGGCGTGGAAGTCATCGACGCCGACGGCCGCACGCTGCTGGCCGACGGCGAC
>MIDV01000070.1 GCA_001830245.1 Lysobacterales bacterium RIFOXYA1_FULL_69_10
TACCACGGCTGGCACTCGTGGTATGCCGCGACGCGGCCCGAGCATCCAGGTGTACCACACGCGATGACGCGCCTTGTGCGCCCTTTCTTGTACAACGACCTCATGTCATTGGACGACGCTATTGAGCAGGCGTGGGGTGATCCTTTCAACTGTCAGGAGTGCGGAATACGGGTGGTTGAGGGCCCGGCAGCTATTATCCTCGAGCCGACGCTGATCGCGGAGCCCGCGCCCGGGTTCTTGGAGGGCGTGCGGCAGCGCGCTATAGATGAGAGCGCTGTCCTGATCTTCGACGAGATGGTGACGGGCTTCCGGTGGCACCGCGGCGGGTACCAGGCGCTCAGCGGCGTCACGCCGGATCTCGCGACGTTCGGGAAGGCGATGGGGAACGGCTACCCGATCGCGGCGCTCGTGGGGCGCGGGGGCCTCATGCGGCACGCGCGGCTCGCGAGCGGGACGTTCAACGGCGACTGCGTGGGGCTCGCGGCAGCGGGCGCGACGATCGACTGTTACGACGATCGGGACGAGGACGTCTGCGGCCACATGGCGCGGCTGGGCCGTGCGATCATCGACGGGTACAACCTCCTGGCCGAGCGATACGGGCTGTCGGGCGTGACGCGGGCAGTCGGCCAGGCCCCGCACCCTAAGATCGAGTGGGATGAGGTCGGGACCGGTGAGCTGAGCGACGCGCCGGGTGCCTACGAGGCCCCACGCCGCTATCCGGCGCGCCTGCGGGCGTCGCTCTTCTACCAGGAGGTTTGCCGGCGCGGCCACCTCCTGCACCCGAACGGGAACAATGTGATGCTCGCGCACTCGCGCGAGCACGCGGAGTCGCTGCTCGAGGCGTGCGCCGCCGCGATGGGAGTCGTGGCGAACGCCCCGGACCCCCGCGCCCTGATCTGGGGCGACCCGATCTCGCCCGAGCCGGTCTGGAGGGTGGCGCAATGATTCTCACAGGAGGGGCAGATGGCTGAGTTCGACCACGAAGTGTTCCGCCGGCAGCTCCAGACGGCGCAGCAGGCGCTCGAGCACCTGGCGCCAGTCGTGGGGCGTTACATGGCATTCGCTCGTCGAGGCCGGGCTGACGAGGTCCGAGGCTCTGCTGTTGGCGTCCGCGCTGCAGCAGGTATTCCTGGCCAATCGGGCCCCGGAGAAGGATCAGTGAGCGCCCGGACGTTCGTCGTCGCGGAGGTGGCTGCCACGCACGGCGGCTCCCTCGACGCCGCGCTCCGGCTCGTGGGCCTCGCGCGCGAGGTCGGGGCCGACGCCGTGAAGTTCCAGTGGCTCTCGGACCCCGAGCGCCTGGTCGAGCGCCGCCGCGCGCCCGTGTACCTGGAGCAGTACCGGCGGCTCGTGTTCCCGCGTGAGTGGTTCCCCACCCTGAAGGAGCGCGCCGGAGCCGCGGGCGTCGAGTTCA
>MIDV01000071.1:0-215 GCA_001830245.1 Lysobacterales bacterium RIFOXYA1_FULL_69_10
ACCGCGTGGGTGGGGGTGGCCCTGTTGCCGCAGGCGCTGCAGCGGTGGGAGAACGTGCGCTGGGGACTGGTGCACGGGCTGGGCATCGCGATGGCCTCGGTGGCGGGCATGGCGGCGCTGGGCCTGCTGTTCCAGCTGCCGTATCCGCGCGAAGGCCTGTCGGTCTACCAGATTTCGCTGACCGCGACGGCGCAGCTGGTCGCGATGGGCCTGGC
>MIDV01000071.1:225-1594 GCA_001830245.1 Lysobacterales bacterium RIFOXYA1_FULL_69_10
GCGGGCGAGAACTCCCTGCGCGAGCGTCTCTTCGGCGTGTTGCCGATGGCCGCCGCGCTGGCGTTGGGCGGCATGTTCTGGCTGGCCGCCGGCGCGGACCGCGATGCGATGGCGCGCCGGGTGATGGAAACCCAGACCGCGAGCGCGTCGGCGACGTTCCTGCGCGGCGTGGAACTGCGCCGCGCCGGACGGACCGCGCATCGGTTTCGTCGAGAACGCCGGCTGGGATACGCATGCGCAGCAAGGGCCCGTGCTGGCGCGCAAGTTGGCCGAACTGGACCAGGGCCTGCGCCAGTTCCACGACGGCGTTGGCGCGCTGTGGTCGCGCACGGTGGTGATGGTGGTCACCGAGTTCGGGCGCACCGTCGCGGTCAACGGCACGGGCGGTACCGACCATGGCACCGGTACCGTGGCGATGCTGGCCGGCGGCGCCGTGGCGGGTGGCCGCATCGCCGGCGACTGGCCCGTGGTGGCACCGGCGCAGCTCAACGAAGGCCGTGACCTGCGCGCGACCACCGACCTGCGCAGCGTGTTCAAGGGCGTGGTCGGCGACCACCTCGGCATCGCGACGTCGACGCTGGACGCGCGGGTGTTCCCGGACAGCCAGGGCGTGCGCGCGATGACGGGATTGCTGCGCGGCTGATGCCGCGCCGGATCGTTCAGCCCATCGGCTGACGCAGCTGGCCGCGGGCGAGGGCGGTGGCTTCGTCGACTTCCATCGGACGGCCGAAGAAATAGCCCTGCATCTCGTCGCAGCGCATCTGCTGCAATGCGCTCATCTGCTCGGCCGTCTCCACCCCTTCGGCGATGGTGCGCAGGCCCATTTCGTGGGCCAGCACCAGGATCGTGCGGGCGATGGCGCGGTCGGTGCTGTCCTCCGCGGCGATGCCGTCCACGAAGCTGCGGTCGATCTTGATGACGTCCAGCGGCAGGCGCTGCAGGTAGGACATGCTGGAATAGCCGGTGCCGAAGTCGTCCAGCGCCAGGCGTACGCCGAGTTCGTGCAGCGACTGCAGGATCCGCTGCGCGGCGCCCATGTCCTCCACCAGCACGCTCTCGGTGAGTTCCAGGGTCAGCGCATCGGCCGGCAGCGCGTGCCGCTGCAGGCAGTCCGCGATCCACGGCGCCAGCGTCGGCTGGCCCAACTGGCTGGGCGACAGGTTGACCGCCATGCACAGCGTGCGCAGCCCCATCGCCCGCCAGCGGGCCAACTGCTGGCAGGCCTGCTCCAGCACGAAATGGCCGATGTCCTCCATCAGGCCGGCGCTTTCGGCCAGCGGAATGAAGACCGAAGGCGGTACCTCGCCCCATGCCGGATGGCGCCAGCGCGCCAGCGCCTCGAAGCCGATCAGTTGCAGGGTGTCGCCCG
>MIDV01000071.1:1631-2196 GCA_001830245.1 Lysobacterales bacterium RIFOXYA1_FULL_69_10
CTGCTGCGCGCCGGCCGAAGGCAGCCGCACCTGGTTGCGTCCGGCGCGTTTGGCCAGGTGGCGCGCGTCGTCCGCGCTGCGGAGCAGGCTCTGCAGGTCGATGCCATGTTCCGGCGCATGGGCCAGGCCGATGCTGGCGGTGACGGTGAACGAGGGATGGGTGGAGTACAGCGCGATCGGCTGTCCCACCGCGCGCCGGATCTCTTCCGCCCAGCGGCTGAGCTGGTCGATGTCGGTGTCCGGGAAGTGCACCAGGAAGCCTTCGCCACCGTAGCGATACACCTTGCCCTGTTCGCCGATGGCGCCGGAGATGCGCTGGCCCATGCGGCGCAGCACTTCGTCGCCGCCGTCGTGTCCGAACGAATCGTTGACCATGCCGAACCCGTCCAGGTCGACGATGGCCAGTCCGTGCCCCGACGGCGCCTGCGTGCCGATCTGCTCGGTGATCAGGGTCGCCTGCGCCGAGAATCGCGGCAGGCCGGTGGCGCTGTCCATCGCGGCCGCGTCGTTGAGCCGCCGCTGCGCATCGAGCCGGCGTTCGGTCTCGGTCAGCAGCGAGCGCGCC
>MIDV01000071.1:2237-2379 GCA_001830245.1 Lysobacterales bacterium RIFOXYA1_FULL_69_10
CAGGAACAGCACGAACGCGATCAGCAGGCCGCTGCTCAGGCCGCCCACGACGAGTGCGCGCGGCAACGCGAACGAGGTCAGCGAGGGCGGTGCCCACAACGAGAGCTCCACCTCGTGGCCGGGCAGGGCGACGGTCTGCACC
>MIDV01000072.1 GCA_001830245.1 Lysobacterales bacterium RIFOXYA1_FULL_69_10
GTTCTTCATCGTCGCCGCGACGGTGGTGCCCGGCTCCGAGCTTCGCCTGCCGGCGGTCGGGATGAATCCCCGCCGCATCGGCCTGCTGCATGTCCTGCGCGCGATGGGCGCCGACATCACCGAGCACGACCCGCGCACGTCCGGCGGCGAGCCGGTCGCCGATCTGCTCGTGCGCTACGCACCGCTGCGCGGCATCGAGGTGCCCGAGGCGTGGGTGCCGGACATGATCGACGAGTTCCCGGCGCTGTTCGTCGCCGCCGCTGCCGCGCGCGGGCGCACGGTCGTGCGCGGGGCCGCGGAACTGCGCGTCAAGGAGTCCGACCGCATCGCCGCCATGGCGCAGGGCCTGCGCGCGCTCGGTGTGACCGTGGACGAGGCGCCCGACGGCGCAGCGATCGAGGGCGGTCGCGTCCAGGGAGGACGCATCGAAAGCCGCGGTGATCACCGCATCGCGATGAGCTTTGCCGTCGCGGCGCAACTGGCCGACGGCGAGGTCGAGATCGATGACGTCGTGAACGTCGCGACTTCCTTTCCCGGATTTGTCGATCTCGCCGCTGGTGCCGGTTTCGGCCTCCGGGAGCTCAGCCCGGCGGCCTGAAGTCGATCGGGATTTCCAGCGTTGACGCGACATCGTCGCCATCGCGCCGCGCGGGCCGGAACCGCCATCGCGACACTGCCTCCAACGCGGCGCGATCGAGCAGCTCCGAGCCGCTGCTGCGCGCCACGGCAATTGCGCCGGGCGCGCCGTCCACGCCGACCGCCACCTTCAACAATACCCGGCCGCTTTCGCCACGCCGAACGGCTTCCAGCGGAAACTCGGGCGGGATAGCCGAAGCTGGAATCGCCTCGGCCGGCGCGTTGGCCGGCCGACCATCGACCGGTGGTGCGCGCGTCGCCAGCGCATCCTTGTCGGTCACCACGGGTGCGGTCTCGGGCGTCGAACGAGTCACAACCTGATCGGGTTCTGGTCCGGGAGGCGTGGCGTCATCGTTCGTGGATCGCAGCGCCCAGATCGCGGCGACCACGGCCAGCGCCATCACCACCAGCCAGAAGAGGCTGCGTGGTGAACCGGTATTTCGCGTGTTGCGGTCAGGTGACGCCATCACTTGCTCCAATGCGGACCGCTGGGCCGCTCGCCACTAGCGTTGGGGCTTGAACTCGATCGGCACCAGCACGCTGCCCACCGTCGGGCGGCCTTCGAGCTGGGCGGGGCGGAACTGCCAGCGGTTGACCGCCGAGACCGCGGCGCGGTCGAGCGTGCGCGAGCCGCTGCTGCGGGCCACCGAGACCGAGGTGGGCACGCCATCGGGCCCGACTTCGGCACGCACCACCACGGTGCCGCTCTCG
>MIDV01000073.1:0-33095 GCA_001830245.1 Lysobacterales bacterium RIFOXYA1_FULL_69_10
AACGCGGGCTGGCGAGGAAGCCGTTGGCCTCGATCAGCCAGTCACGCCGCGGTTCGCCGGTCCTGGCGGTCATGATCTCGACCCGGTCACCGGTGCGCAGGCGGTGGTCGAGCGGCACGATCCGGCCGTCGACCTTGGCGCCCCGGCAGCGGTGGCCGACTTCGGTGTGCACCCGGTAGGCGAAGTCCAGCGGCGTCGATCCGACCGGCAGGTCGATCACTTCCCCCTTCGGCGTCAGCGCGTAGATCCGGTCCTCGACCAGTTCGGTGTCGAGTTCGCCGGCCAGGCCGGCATCGTCTCGGCCACCGCCCTCTTCCAGCAGCCGCCGCATCCAGGCGATCTTGCGGTCGAACGCGGCATCCGCACCCCGCCCGCCTTCCTTGTAGCGCCAATGCGCAGCCACGCCGAGCTCGGCCTGCCGGTGCATGTCGTGGGTGCGGATCTGCACCTCCAGCGTCTTGCCTTCCGGCCCGATCACCGCGGTGTGCAACGACCGGTAATCGTTGCGCTTGGGACGCGCGATGTAGTCGTCGAATTCGCTGGGGATCGGCACCCACGTCGCATGCACGACGCCGAGCGCGGCGTAGCAGGCGCCGACATCGTCCACCAGCACCCGCACCGCGCGCAGGTCGTAGAGTTCGCCGATCGGTGCGCCCTTGCGCTGCATCTTCCGCCAGATGCTGTAGATGTGCTTCGGCCGTCCCGCCACGTCGGCCTCGATGCCCTGCACGGCCATCGCGTCGCGCAGCACCTGCTTGACCTGCTCGATGTAGCGCTCGCGCGCGCCACGCTTCTCGTCCAGCAGGCGCGCGATGCGCTGGTAGGTGTCGGGCTCGAGGTGGCGGAACGCCAGGTCCTCGAGTTCCCACTTCAGCTGCCAGATGCCAAGCCGGTTGGCCAGTGGGGCGTGGATGTCGCGGGTGAGCGCCGCCAGCTCGCGGCGCTGCGCGTCGGGCAGGTCGCCGGCCTGCTTCATCCATGCCAGTTGCCGCGCAAGCAGGATCGGCACCACCCGCAGGTCGCGCACGATGGACAGCAACAGCCGGCGCAGGCCTTCGCTGCCGCCACTGCCCGGGTGCTCGGCATGCAGGGCCCAGACCTGCGCGGCCGCGTGCTGCCCATCGAGCAGCGCCATCACCGCCGCATGCCGCTTCGGGAACTCCGGGCCCAGCGCCGGCAGCATGCCGGGGGCGGCGTGTAACAACGCGGCCATCACCGTGTCGGCGTCCGCATCGAGCCGGGCCAAGGCGTCCAGTACCGACACCGTTACTTCGGCAGGTTCCGATGCTGCCATGGACGCGTTGTCGCCCGGCCCGGGCACCAGCGCCTCGCGCCAGGCCATCGGCAAGCCGGCTACGGCCGGATGGTCCAGCACGGCGGGGGCAAAGGAAGACGCGGGGGGCATCGCGGACGGGTCGCGGTCGAAAGTTTCGCGACTACACTAGCCACCATCCCGTCCGAGGAACAGGCCATGCTTCCGATTCGCGCCCGCACGTGTCGTCCGCTCGCCCTCTCGCTGGCACTCGTACTGATGCCGATGGCAGTCCTTGCGCAGGATGCACCGCGGCTCATCGAGCAGGAGATGACGCCGGAGGAGTTCCGTGCGGCGGGTCTGGATCGCCTGAGTCCCGAGCAGCTGGCCAACCTCAACGGATGGCTGGGACGGACACTGTCTCAGGAGACTGCAGCCGCAGCAGCCGCCGCTAAGTCCAAGGTGGAGCAGGAGAACCGGGGCTTCCTGTCGTTCGGCTCCGACGAGCCCATCGTCTCGCGCGTGGCCGAGGACCTGCCCGGATTCTCCAAGGGGCGCCGCTACACGCTGGAAAACGGCCAGGTCTGGGAGCAGGTCGACAGTGCCTCGCTCCGCAACTCGAAGTCGCCACGTCCCGAAGTCCGCATCACGCCGAGCGTGATCGGGAGCGCCTGGTACATGGCCATCGACGGGTACAACACCCGCGCAAAGGTGAAGCGCATCAAGTGATGGCCCACCAGCCGGTTCAGCGGGGCCGCAGTGCCTCCAGCCGGCTGGCCAGCTTCTTGGGCGACACGCCCTTCCTGCCCAGCTCCTGCGCGAAGAACGAGACCCGCAATTCCTCCAGGTCCCAACGCAGCGCCTGCCATTCGGGCCGATCGGCGATACCGCGCCGCGTCGCATCCGCCAGCGCATCGGCAAACGGCTTGAGTTCCAGCATCCGTACCTGGTCGCGCACCGGGTCGCGCAGCGCGCGTTCGCCCCGCAGCGCCAATGCCTTCAGGTAGCGCGGGTAGTCGCGCAACACGTGCTGGGGCACGGTGCTCAGGAACCCCGGCGGTGCCAATGTCGCCAGGTGTGCACGCATGTCGTCCAGGTTGCCGCTGGCCCAGCCCATCAGCGGCGATTCCAGTGCGCCGCGCACCTCCGCGACGCCGTCCAGGATCGCTTCGGCCAGCCTGAGCCGTTCCACCGACTCGGCGAACAATCCCTTGCCCACCGACTCCCGGCGGGTGGCGAACACTTCGGCGTCACGGATGTCATCGAGGCCGTCGGCCGTCAGCGCGTCGAACGCCCCCTGCACCAGGTCGGCACGCAGGCGGTCGCCTTCGCCGGCAGGCCCCGAGCGTTCGCCTTGGGACTCCAGCGCCGCGTACTGCAGCGCGGTGCGCGGCGGCACCGGCAACTGCTTGCGGGCTTGGCGCATACGGTCGGACAGCGCCATGGCCAGCAGGCGGCGCACGCCCGCCGGATGCGCTCGCTCGGCCTCCTCGCGTTGCGCGTGGACCTGCAGCGACACGCTGTCGCCATCGTCGTGCAGCGCGGGCCAGGCCGGCACGCCGCCCGCGCCGGGCACCGAACGCGGCACCGGCACCTCGGGGAAGGCCACCAATCCGCTTTGCGCCAGGCCGTCGGCCGCGCGCGCGGCGAAGGCCTCGGCCGCGAGCGCCGCGAACCGGTGCTTCAGCCCGTCGATGTCGCGCGACTCGGCCAGTACGCCGCGGCCATCGCGGTCGAGCAACCGGATGTTGATGCGCAGGTGCGGCTCCAGCACCGACTCGTCGAAATCGTCGCGGGCCACGTCGACCCCGGTGGCACGGCGCAGGAACCGCGCCAGCGTGCCGGTGAAGTCGTCATCGTCGTGCCGCGAATGCGCCTCGGCGAACGCGCGCGCGAAATCGGGTGCCGGCACGAAATTGCGGCGCAACGTCTTGGGCAGGCCGCGGATCAGCGCCGCAGCCTTGTCGGCGACGAACCCCGGCGCCAGCCACGACACCTGCGCGGGGTCGAGTGCGCCCAGCAGGTGCAGCGGCACGGCAACCGTCATGCCGTCGTCGGGCGCACCGGGCTCGAAGCGGTAGCGCACCGCCAGCCGTGCATTGCCGACCGTGAGCACCGCCGGGAACCGCGCGGCCTCGCTCTCGTCGCCGACCATCAGGTCGTCCAGCGACCATTCCAGCGCCGCCTTCGACGCCGCATCGAGCTTGCCGAACCAGGCATCCAGCGCGTGGGTGTTGTGCACGTGCGACGGCAGCCGGTCCAGGTACCACTGCGCCATCCATTCCTCGTCGACCACCAGACCGACGCGGCGCTGCTTGGCCTCTTCCTCGCGCGCCTTCTCCAGCGTCGCCAGGTTGCGCGGCAGGAAGGGCACGCGCGTGTTGATCTCGCCGGTAACCAGCGCTTCTCGCGCGAAGATCGCGCGTGCTTCGTCCGGGTACAGCGCGCCGTAGTGCACCGGGCGCTTGGGGGCCAGCACCAGCCCGAACAGGGACACCTGCTCGCTGCCGACCACGCGCCCCTGCGAGCGCGCCCAGCGCGGGTCGTGGTGCCGCCGCGCCAGCAGGTGCGGCAGCGCCTCGATCGCCCACTCCGGCTCGATCGCGGCGTTGGTCAGCGCCCACACGCGTTCGGTGTCCAGCAGCGTGGCCGACAGCACCCACGGCGGCGGCTTCTTCGCCAGCACCGAGCCGGGGAACAGCTGGAACTTGCGGCCGCGCGGGCCGTCGTACAGGCCGCGGTCGGCGCGGTGGCCGACCTGCGTGGGCAGGCCAGTGAGCAGTGCGCGGTGCAAGCGTGCGTAGGACGAGGCGTCGTACCGGCCCGGGGCCTGCGCCTGTTCCGCCGATTCCTCGCCGGCGGCGCGCTCCGGCGCCCCGGGCGAACGCGCCCGCCCACGCCGCCGACGGGGACCGCGCTTCTGTCCCTCCGATGTGATGGCGGCCGCGACGGCGCCCGGCCGTGCAGCGGAGTTCGGCAATGCCGCCACACGCGCTGCGTCCCATCCCAGCTCTTCCGCCATCAGCTTCAGTTGCCGGTGCAACTCGCGCCACTCCCGCATCCGCAGGAAGCCCAGGAAGTGCTTCTCGCACCACCCGCGCAGCTTCGACTGGGTCAGCTCCTCGTGCGCCGCCTGGTAGGCCTCCCACAACTTCAGGATGCCGACGAATTCGGACTTGGGGTCGGCGAACTGGGCATGCGCGGTATCGGCCGCGGCACGCTGGTCGGCCGGCCGCTCGCGCGGATCCTGGATGCCCAGGAATGCCGCGATCGCCAGCATCTCGTGCAGGCAGCCGGTGTCGTTGGCCGCCACCAGCATGCGCGCCAGCTTGACGTCCACCGGCAGCCGCGCCATGACGCGCCCAACGGCGGTGAGCGCGCGCTTGCCGTGGTCGGCGACGTTGTCGACCGCGCCCAGCTCGGCCAGCTCCTGCCAGCCGTCGGCCACGGCGCGCGGCTCAGGCGGCTCCAGGAACGGGAAGTTCTCGATCGACCCCAGTCCCAGCGACAGCATCCGCAGGATCACGCCCGCCAGGGCGGCACGACGGATCTCCGGATCGGTGTAGTGCGGGCGCGATTCGAAGTCCGCTTCCGGGTACAGGCGGTAGCAGGTGCCCTCGGAGATGCGGCCGCAGCGGCCCTTGCGCTGGTCGGCGCTGGCCTGGCTGACCGGTTCGATGTGCAGCCGGTCGAGCTTCGCGCGCGGGCTGTAGCGCTTGACGCGCGCCAGCCCGGGGTCGACCACGTAGCGGATGCGCGGCACCGTCAGCGAGGTCTCGGCGACGTTGGTGGCCAGCACGATCCGGCGCTGCGGCCCCGGGTTGAACACGCGGTCCTGGTCCTTCACCGACAGCCGTGCGTACAGCGGCAGCACCTCGGTGTGGCGGTACTTGCGCCGCTCCAACGCCTGGTGGGCGTCGCGGATCTCGCGCTCGCCCGGCAGGAACACGAGCACGTCGCCGCGCGGGTCCTCGCGGGTGATCTCGTCGCAGGCGGCGACGATGGCCTCATTGACCGTGCGCTCGCCCTCGGATTCGCCCTCCCCTTCCAGCGGCCGGTAGCGGACCTCGACCGGATACCCACGCCCTTCCACGCTCACCACCGGCGCATCGTCGAAATGCGCGGCAAAGCGCGCCGTGTCGATCGTCGCCGAGGTCACGATGACCTTGAGGTCGCGCCGGCGCTGCAGCAGCTGCTTGAGGTAACCGAGAAGGAAGTCGATGTTGAGGCTGCGCTCATGCGCCTCGTCGATCAGGATCGTGTCGTAGCGCGACAGCCAGCGGTCCGAGGCGATCTCCGCCAGCAGGATGCCGTCGGTCATGAACTTGACCGCCGTCTGCTCGCCCACGTTCTCGGTGAAGCGGACCTGGTAGCCGACCGCGCCGCCCATCGGCACGCCCAGCTCCTCGGCCACGCGCCGCGCCACTGCACGCGCGGCGATCCGGCGCGGCTGGGTGCAGCCGATCATGCCCGCCGCGCCACGGCCGGCGGCCAGGCACAGCTTGGGGATCTGGGTGGTCTTGCCCGACCCCGTCTCGCCGGCGATCACCACCACCGGGTGGTCGCGGATCAGCTCGACGATGCGCTCGGCTTCCGTTGCAATGGGCAGCGTGGGGTCGACCGGTGCGCGCGGCAGGGACGCCGCGCGGGATTCACGCTGCGCCACCGACTGCGAAAGTTGTTCCTCGAACGCCTGCCGCGCGGCGGCGTCCTCCGGCCGCCCGCTCCAACGTGACCAAAGGCCGTGGAGGCGGCCGCGGTCGCGGCTCAAGGCACCGTCGATCGCTCCGCGGGCTTCACGCAGGGCGGCTTTCGTTGACGCCATGCTGTCGGGGCGGTCGATAGGCTTCATTGATAGGATCGAGAAGAACAAACCATTTAACGCGGAAGGCCGCGCCACGTATTGTCACTGCAACCCCCACGAAGGGAGAAACCTCATGGCCAAGACCAAGAGTTCCAAGCCCAAGGCCGGGCGCACCACGGCCACCAGTCCCGCCGCTTCGCCGGCTCCGACGTCCAGCGCGCCGGCCATCGATATCGGGATCTCCACCGCCGATCGCAAGAAGATCGCCGAAGGCCTGTCGCGGTTCCTCGCCGACAGCTACACGCTGTACCTCAAGACCCACAATTTCCACTGGAACGTCACCGGCCCGATGTTCAACGCGCTGCATGTGATGTTCGAGAACCAGTACACCGAGCAGTGGAACGCCCTGGACGAGATCGCCGAGCGCATCCGCGCGCTGGGCTTCAACGCGCCGGGCTCCTATGCCGAGTTCACCAGGCTGTCGTCGATCCCCGAGGAACCGGGCCTGAGCGACGCCGCCGACTGGCGCGAGATGGTGCGCCAGCTCACCGTCGGCAATGAGGCCGTGTGCCGCACCGCGCGCAAGGTCCTCAAGACCGGCGATGATGCCGGCGACGATCCGACCGTCGACCTGCTGACCCAGCGCCTGCAGACGCACGAAAAGTACGCGTGGATGCTGCGTTCGCTGCTGCAGTAACCGCAGCGGTCTGACTGGAAAACCCGCCGCGTCCGGCGGGTTTTTTCTTGGCGCGGAGGCCGCGGACACGACAGGCCCGGTTTTTCCCACCCGTCGACGGCCATGATGCGCAGTGGCTGCGACGGCCGCTTGCTACCCTTTGCGCCGATGAACGACCGCGCGCTCGACCTGCTCCGCTCCACCTTCGGCCACCCCGGTTTCCGCGGCGAACAGGCCGAGATCGTCGACTGCCTGGTGCGCGGCGACGATGCCCTCGTGCTGATGCCCACCGGCGGCGGCAAGTCGCTGTGCTACCAGCTGCCGGCGTTGCTGCGCGAGGGCTGCGGCATCGTCGTCTCGCCGCTGATCGCGCTGATGCAGGACCAGGTCGACGCGTTGCTGCAGCTGGGCGTGCGCGCGGCCTGCCTGAACTCGACGCTGGATGCGGCGACGGCCGCAGACGTCGAGCGGCGCCTGCTCGCCGGCGATCTCGACCTGCTGTACGTCGCACCCGAGCGGCTGCTCACCGGCCGCTGCCTGGACCTGCTCGACCGCGCGCCCATCGCCCTGTTCGCCATCGACGAGGCCCACTGCGTCTCGCAATGGGGACACGACTTCCGCCCCGAATACCGGCAGCTGACGGTGCTGCACGAGCGCTGGCCGGAGGTGCCGCGCATCGCGCTGACGGCGACCGCGGATGCGCCGACGCGCCGGGAGATCGCCGAACGGCTGGCGCTGGAGGACGCGCGCACCTTCGTCAGTTCATTCGACCGGCCCAACATCCGCTACCGCGTGGTCCAGAAAGACGGCAGCGGTGCGCGCGCCCTGCTGAACTTCCTGGGTGACCGCCGCGGCGAGAGCGGCATTGTCTATGCGCTGTCGCGCAAGCGCGTGGACACGCTGGCCGACCAGCTGGCGACGTCCGGGATCAAGGCCCTGCCCTACCACGCCGGCCTGCCGGCCGAGACACGCGCGGCCAACCAGCGCCGTTTCCTGCAGGAGGACGGCGTCGTGATGGTGGCGACGATCGCCTTCGGGATGGGCATCGACAAGCCGGACGTACGCTTCGTCGCCCACGTCGACCTGCCCAAGTCGATCGAGGGCTACTACCAGGAGACCGGCCGCGCCGGCCGCGACGGCGCGCCCGCCGAGGCCTGGATGAGTTATGGGCTGGGCGATGTCGTCAACCTGCGCCAGATGATCGGCCAGGGGGATGCGCCCGAGGAGCGCAAGCAGCTGGAGTTGCGCAAGCTCGATGCGTTGCTGGGCTACTGCGAGTCGACCCGCTGCCGCCGGCAGGCGCTGCTGGACTGGTTCGGCGAGTCGCACGCCGGCGCCTGCGGCAACTGCGACAACTGCCTGGAACCACCGCAGACCTGGGACGCGACCGATGCGGCGCGCAAGGCGCTGTCGTGCGTGTACCGCACGGGCCAACGCTTCGGCGCCGGCCACGTCATCGACGTGCTGCGCGGCGTATCGACGGAGAAGACCCAGCGCTTCGGTCACGAGTCGCTCAGCACCTGGGCGATCGGTGCCGATATGGACACCCGCCAGTGGAGCGGCGTGTTCCGGCAGCTGGTGGCCTTCGGACTGCTGGAGGCGGATATCGAACGCCACAATGCGCTGCGCCTGACCACGCAGGCCGGCCCGGTCCTGCGCGGCGAGCAGCGGCTGGCCATGCGTCGCGAGCTGCCGCGCAGCAGCCGCAAGGACCGCCGCGGCGCTGCCGCCCCCCTCATCGACCTGCCCCCCGACGCGCAGCTGCGCTTCGATGCCCTGCGCGAGTGGCGCGCCACGACGGCGCGCGAGCAGAACGTCCCCGCGTACGTCATCTTCCACGACGCCACGCTGCGGGCCATCGCGCAGGCCGCCCCCGATGACCTCGACGAGCTGGGGCGCATCCCTGGCATCGGCCAGAGCAAGCTGGACCGCTACGGCGACGACGTGCTGCAGCAGCTGTTCGACTGCGACGCGGCGGCCTGACGCGGCCGGGCGCCCGTCGCCAACGGCAGAAAGCACGAACCCCGCTTGCGCGGGGTCGCATCGAGGCAGTGGTGGGTCGTGATGGATTCGAACCATCGACCAGCGGATTAAAAGTCCGATGCTCTACCAACTGAGCTAACGACCCGCTGCCACCGGCAGTACGCCGGGGCGGGAATTCTAGCGCAAGCCGCTCATGCGATGCAGGCCGCCGGGGGGCGATCGTCAGCGGTAGCGCGTGGGATCGGTCGCGCCGGCGCTCTGGAACCCTTCCGCGCGCAACCGGCATGCATCGCAATGACCACACGCCCGCCCCTCTTCGTCGGCCTGGTAGCACGACACCGTGTCGGCGAAATCCACGCCCAGCCGCAGGCCTTCGCGAACGATGTCGGCCTTGCTCATATGCTGCAGCGGCGCATGGATGCGGATGCCGGCACCTTCCACGCCAGCCTTGGTGGCCAGGTTGGCGAGCCGCTCGAACGCCTCGATGAACTCCGGGCGGCAGTCGGGATAGCCCGAGTAGTCGACCGCGTTGACGCCGCAGAAGATGTCCGCCGCACCCAGCACCTCGGCCCAGCCCAGTGCGACCGACAGCATGATGGTGTTGCGCGCCGGCACGTAGGTGACGGGGATGTCGGTCCCTGCCGCCTGGTCCAGGGGCACGTCGATGTCGTCGGTCAGCGCGGATCCGCCGATGCTGCGCAGGTCGACATTGACCGTCTTGTGCGCCACGGCGCCAAGCGTGCGCGCCAGCGTTGTGGCCGCATCCAGCTCCGACGTATGGCGCTGGCCGTAGCGCACGCTGAGCGCGTTGACGGCAAAACCCTGCTCGCGTGCGATGGCCATGACGACCGCCGAGTCCATGCCGCCCGATACCAGCACGACGGCGGGCTTCGAGGCGGCGGAAGGGGGCGGCGTTGGGTTCGGCATGCGATCTGGCATCGGTGTCTTGTCAATCAGTCTTTCGGGGCGCTTGGGCGCGCATGTTGCCTGCTTGCGCGGGCATCGTCGCCGACCGCCCCGCTTCCGGCGCAGGCGTCAGCGACCGGGCGCGTCGTCCCACAGCAGCTTGTGCAGTTGGACCTGGAAGCGGACCGGCAGCCGGTCCTCGACGATCCAGTCGGCCAGTTCACGGGGCGACACCTGGCCGAAGCTGGGCGAGAACAGCACGTCGCAGGTCCCGGCCAGGCGGTGCTCGCCAAGCACGCCCTTCGACCACTCGTAGTCCGCGCGGTCGCAGATGACGAACTTGACCTGGTCGTGCGAGGTCAGCAGCGGCAGGTTGGACCACAGGTTGCGCCCGACCTCGCCGGAGGCCGGCGTCTTGATGTCGAGAACGCGCGATACCCGCGGGTCCACCTCGCCGATGTCGATGGCGCCGGAGGTCTCGAGCGACACCTCGTACCCGGCGTCGCACAGGCGCGCCAGCAACGCCACGCAGCGCTTCTGGGCCAGCGGCTCGCCGCCGGTCACGCAGACATGGCGGGCGCCGTGTCGCGCGACCTCCTTAAGGATCGCATCGAACGTCCACCAGTCGCCGCCGTGGAACGCATAGGCCGTGTCGCAATACTGGCAACGCAGCGGGCATCCGGTCAGGCGCACGAACACCGTGGGCCAGCCGATGCTGCGGGCTTCGCCCTGCAGCGACAGGAATATCTCGGTCAGCCGCAGCCGCTCGGGCGACGCGGCCGCGGCGTGGGGAACGGCGGACATCCCGCTATTTTAGCCCGAGCCGGCCGGCAGGCTGCCGGTCCGGCACGTCAGCTCAGCGCAGGCGCCCCAGCTGGATCGCGCCGAGACGGTCGGCGGCGGTGCGCGCGGCGTCGCTGCCGGGATACCGCGAAACGACGTCCTGCAGCGTGCGTTCGGCACCGTCCAGGTCCTGCAGGCCGTACTGGCTCAGGCCGACCTTCAGCAGTGCCCCGGGCGCCTTGTCGTGCGTGGGGTACCGGTCCAGCAGCGCCTGGAACTGCTCCTGCGCCAGCGGGTAGTTCTGGGTGACGTAATAGCTTTCGCCCAACCAGTAGAGGGCGTTGGGTGCGTAGCTCCCGCCGGGATAACGGCCGAGGAACGCCTGGAACAGCCGCGCCGATTCGGCGTACTGACCCGCCTTCAGCGCCTCGAACGCGGCGTCGTAGGCTTCACGCTCACCCTCGCCCTGCGCCAGCGTCCCGCGGTCGCCGTACACCGAAGGCGGGCGGTCTTCCGCCGGGACCGCCGGGCTCGACTCCGCATCGGCGACCGGCATCTCGCTAACCGACGCCCCGCCGGCATCGGGCGACGCGTCCAGCACCGGTGCGGCATCGATTGGCGGGCTTGCGGGCACGCCGCCTTCGAGCCGGTTGATGCGCCCGTCCAGGTCGAGGTACTGGCTGCGGGAGGTCTGCCGCAACTGGTCGAGGGTGTGCTGCAACTCTTCGACCTGCGAACGCAGGGTCGTGACCTCGCTCTTGAGCAGGTTCACCTGGTTCAACAACTGCACGTTGGCCTGGTTGTCCGCGGCGCGCTGCTCAAGCAGCGCGACACGGTCGGCCAGGCTGGCACGCTGGGCCCACGCGGGTGCGGCGGCCACGAGGGCCGCCGCAACCGTTGCAGACACCAAGGCGATACGTCGCGTCCTGGTCATCATCGTCTGTCGCATCACTGCGCGGTGTAGATGATCTCGACGCGGCGGTTCTTGGCCCAGCAGTCCTCACCGGACTCGGTGCAGGTCGGGCGCTCTTCGCCGTAGCTGGTCACGGTGATCTGGCTGCCCGAGCCGCCGTTGGCCTGGATGGCCGACGATGCAGAATTGCCGCGGCGCTCGCCCAGGCCCATGTTGTACTCGCGGCTGCCGCGCTCGTCGGCGTGGCCTTCCAGCGTCATGCGCGAGGACGGACGGTCACGCAGGTACTTGGCGTGGCAGCCGACGATGGCCTGGAACTCCGGACGCAGCGTGTCCTGGTCCAGGTCGAAGTAGATCGTGCGCTGGCGCAGGCAGGCGTCGGTGTTGAGGTCTTCCGGCGTGTAGGCGCCCGGGGTGGTGGCGGTATCGGTCACCGGCGCGGTCGGGGTGGTGTCGACCACCGGCTCTTCCTTGACCTTCTTGGAGCAGGCGACCGCGAGGGTGCAGAGCGCGGCGGCGGCGATGAGGCGGACGGAACGGTTCATGGCGATTTCCTTGTCTTTTGCGTGAGCATGCGTTTCGGGGTTGGTACTGCTTATTGCGGGATCAACTGCAATCGGCAAGGCGCCGCAGGCACCTGGAGTGCCAGCGGCGCTGGGAAGTCATCGCGGCGTGCGGTACGGCCCCCAGGCCGGCTCGCGTACGTTGCCGTCGGCCAGGACCAGGCGCTGGCGGACACGCCCGTCGGCGGACACCGCGTACAGCACGCCCCGGCCCCCTTCGCGCGCAGCATAGAGGATCATGCTGGCATTCGGCGCAAAGCTGGGAGACTCGTCCAGCGAACCCGGCGACAGCGTGCTCCATCGCGCCGAACCCAGGCTGCTGTCCATCAGCGCGATGCGGTAGTTGTTGCCGGCACCCTGTGCGGTGGCGATCTTCTTGTCGTCGTAGGACACGCTGGCGCTGGCGTTGTAGCTGCCCTGGAACGTGACCCGGCTGGCGCTGCCGCCGCTTGCGGAGACGCGGTAGATCTGCGGATTGCCGCCGCGGTCGGAGGTGAAGTAGATCGTGCCGCCGTCCGCGCTCCAGGACGGCTCGGTGTCGATGCCGAAGTGGTTGGTCAGCTGGTTCAGCGCCCGGCTGCCCAGGTCCATCACGTAGATCTCGGGGTTGCCGCTGCGCGAGAGCGTCAGCGCGAGGCGACGGCCGTCGGGCGAGAACGCCGGCGCGCCGTTGATGCCGCGGAAGCGCGCGATCTGCTCACGGCTGCCCGAGGCGATGTTCTGGATGTAGATCGACGAACTGCCGCCCTCGAAGCTGACGTACGCCAGGCGGCTGCCGTCCGGGCTCCACGACGGCGACAGCAGCGGCTCGGACGAGCGCACCACGGTCTGCGGGTTGTAGCCATCCGAGTCGGCCACCATCAGCGCGTACTGGCTGCCCTGGCCGACGCCGGTCGCGGTCACGTATGCAATGCGGGTGAAGAAGGCACCCGGTACGCCCAGGATCTTTTCGTAGACGGCGTCGGCGATCTGGTGCGCGACATCGCGCATCGCGTTGCTGCGCGCGGTCAGCGCGAACCCGAGCAGCCGCTGCTGGGTGGCCACGTCGAACAGTTCGTACTCGACCCGGTAGCTGCCGGCGCCGGCGTCGGCGACGCGCCCCACGACCAGGTAGTCCTGGTTGAGCGCGCGCCACGTCGGGTAGCTGACCTCGCTGCCACGGCTGGGACGCTCGACCATGTCGTCCAGCGGCAGGCCACGGAACTGGCCGGAACGGTTGAGATCGGCGGTGACCACAGCGGAAATGTCGGTTTCAGGTGCTGCGCCACTGCCCTGGTACGGCATCGGCACGACGGCGATCGGCAGGGCCGCGGCGTTGCCACCGACGATGTCGATCTCCAGGCCCTGTTGCTGGGCGGTTGCGGCGAATGGAATCAGGACGGCAAGCAGCGCAGCAAGCCAGCGCACGGGTCGTTTCATCGGCAGGTCCAGGGAGCGAACGGAGAAGTGTTAACAGCTTGGGCGTGAACGCTGTCTCAAAGCTGAATCCGGGCGGATCAACGGTCCTCGGCGCGGAAGTTGAGCGTCAGGTTGCGCTGGAAGACCGATTCGAAGCCGGCATACGGCAGCGGCTGCGCCTTCAGGACGGCGGCCTCGATCGAGCGTCGGCCCTGTTCGTCGTAGGCGCAGGGGCTCGACACCTCCGCACTCATGACCTCACCGCCGGGCAGCTGGCGGATCGTCAGTCGGCACGCAGCTCCGATCGGCACCGTCTCCGGTCGCGTCCACTTGGACAGGATCGCCTGCTGCAGCGCGGCGGCGTACCGGGCCTGCAGCCCGGTGTCGACGCCGTTGTTGCCGGCCGGCGCGCTCGCGGCGGCCTCGGACGCACTGCGCGCGCGTGCCTCGGCGATCTTTTCCAGCTGCGCCTGCGCCTGCGCGGCCTCGCGCGCGGCGGCTTCGCGCCGGCGCCGGATGTCGGCCAACTGCTGCTGGCGTTCGCGCTCCATCTCCGACAGCCGGCGCTGGCGCTCGGCCTCCTGCTGGCGGCGCTGCTCCGTCAGGTCGACCTGCTCCTGGCGGCGGCGCTCCTCCTGCAGTTCGCGCTCGTCGGTCGGGGTCGGCGTGGGCTGGTCGGTGACCGCGTCGCGGTTCTCGGTGTCCGGGTCGGGCAGGAACTCCTGCGGCGCGGTCTGCGGCGGCGTCGGCGCGTCTTCCGGCACCGGCTCGGGCACGGGCTGCGGCAAGGGGGCCGCGTCCTCGGGCACCGGTTCCGGCTGGGGTTCGGGCACCGGCTCGACGGCCGGCTCGGGCCGGTCTTCGAGGGTCTGCTGCATGGCTTCCGACAGCGCGGTCGCATCGATCAGCTCGGCCGAAATCGGCGAGCCGGCGGCCGACACCTGCTCGCGGCTTGAACTGAACCACATGCCGAAGAACAGCACCGCCAGCAGCAGTGCATGCAATCCGACCGCGAGGACGACGGCCTGCGCGGTATCGGCGCGCGACTCCCGCATTACTCGCCGCCTTCGCCGTTGGGCTGGCTCATGAGGCCGACGCGCTCCACGCCAGCTTCCTGCAGCAGCACCATCGCGTCCATCACCTTCTGGTAGTTGGCCGAACCGTCACCGGCCACGAACACCGGCACCTGCGGGTTCTGGTTGACGATCGCGCGCATCTTGGCCAGCAGGGTGTCGCGGGTGACGGCCTCGTTGCTGCCGGCCTCCACCGTCAGGAAATAGTTGCCGGCAGGGTCGACGCTGACGATCACCGGGTCCTTCTTTTCCTGCATGGACTTCGCGTTGGACTGCGGCAGTTCGATGTCGACGCCCAGGTTAAGCAGCGGCGCGGTGACCATGAAGATGATCAGCAGCACCAGCATCACGTCGATGTAGGGCACGACGTTGATTTCGGCCTTGAGCTTGCGCTTGCGGTGGCGGCGCGAGGCGATGGCGGACATGGCGGTTCTCTCGTGTGGCTGCGTTCAACGCCCGAGACGGGCCATGCGGGTCAGCGGAGCGGCACGTTCGGCGCGGCGGCCGGGGTGTCGTCGGTGTGCGACTGGCGCTCCAGGATCGAGGAGAACTCCTCGGAGAAGGCTTCGTAGCGCACGCTGATGCGGTCGACCTTGGTGGCGAAGCGGTTGTAGGCCCACACCGCCGGGATCGCGGCGAACAGGCCCATCGCGGTGGCGATCAGCGCCTCGGAAATGCCCGGCGCGACGGTGGCGATGGTCGCCTCCTTCATGTTGGCCAGGCCCTGGAACGAAATCATGATTCCCCAGACGGTGCCGAACAGGCCGACGTAGGGTGCGATCGAGCCGACGTTGGCGAGGAATTCGAGGTTGTGCTCCAGCCCATCGATCTCGCGCGCCGACGCCACGCGCATGCCGCGCTGCGCGCCCTCCAGCTGCATGCGGCTGTCGGCGCCGCGGCGCTGGCGCTGGCGCCCGAACTCGCGGAACCCGGCTTCGAAGATCGCCTCCAGCCCGCCGATCTCGCGGTTGCGACCGGTAGACCCGGCATAGAGCTTGGACAGCTCCGCCCCCGACCAGAAGCGCTCTTCGAACTGGTCGGCCTCGCGCTCGGCGCGGTCGAGCACCTTCTTCTTGCGGAAGATGATCACCCACGATGCCACCGAGGCGAACAGCAGCAGCACCATCACCAGCTGTACCGGGATCGAGGCATGCAGGACCAGCTGCAGCAGGTCCAGGTCGTTGCCCAGCGCTGCGGGTGCCGCAGCGGCGGCGGATGCCGCCGATTCGGCCACGGCCCCGACGGCCTCCTCGGGCAGCGGCTCGACGGTGGTGGCCAGCAGGGCGGTCATCGTTGCGGTCATGCCAGTGGTTCTCCGGGCCCGGGGGCCGTTGTCCGGTTATCGCGCGCCCTTCAGGCGGGACGCTCCAACGCCTTGAGTTGTGTGTGCAGCCCCGCCGGGATCGCCTTGGGGCGGAACCCGCCGGCGTCCAGCGCCGCGACGCGCACCTGCGCCGTCAGCAAGGTCACGCCGTCGCGCAGCACGGCCTGGTCGAACACCGCGCTGGCGCGCCGGCAGTCACGCAACTGCGCGGTGACCTGCAGGGCATCGTCCAGCCGGGCCGGCTTGAGGAAGTCCACCGCCATCGACCGCACGGCGAACACCAGGTCGTGCTCCTGTCGGAGCCGGTCCTGGCCATACCCGTTGGCGCGCATCCATTCGCTGCGCGCGCGCTCCAGGAACGCCAGGTACTGCGCGTGGTAAACCACCCCGCCAGCGTCGGTATCTTCCCAGTAAACGCGCACCGGAAGGCTGAACATTGTTTGAAGTTGCTCCGTCGGCTGTGATGGCTGCACGTCCGCACCGGCCCGGTGCCCGGCAGCCGGAGGTCAGAACAGCGAGGCGTCGCGGCCCACGGGCTCCAGGCCCATGTGGCGGTAGGCCTTGGGTGTCGCGGCACGGCCCCGCGCGGTGCGCACCAGGTAACCCTGCTGGATGAGGAAGGGCTCGATCACGTCCTCCAGCGTCCCGCGTTCCTCGCTGAGCGCCGCCGCCAGCGATTCCACGCCCACCGGGCCGCCGTTGAACGACTCGATGATCGTCGAGAGCAGGCGCCGGTCCAGCTCGTCGAAGCCCTCCGGGTCGACCTTGAGCATCGCCATCGCGCCATCGGCGGTGGCACGGTCGATGCGTCCACCGGCACGCACCTGCGCGAAATCGCGCACGCGACGCAGCAGCCGGTTGGCGATGCGCGGGGTGCCGCGCGATCGACGCGCGATCTCGCTGGCGCCGTCGGGCTCGCAGTCGATCCCCAGGATCTGCGCGGAGCGCCGCACGATCCGCGTCAGCTCCTCGGCGCTGTAGAACTGCAGGCGCTGGACGATGCCGAAGCGGTCGCGCAGCGGCGCGGTCAGCAGGCCGGCGCGGGTGGTGGCGCCGATCAGGGTGAAGGGCGGCAGGTCCAGCTTGATCGAACGGGCCGCCGGGCCCTCGCCGATCATGATGTCGATCTGGAAGTCCTCCATCGCCGGGTACAGCACCTCTTCCACCACGGGGGAGAGGCGATGGATCTCGTCGACGAACAGCACGTCGTGCGGCTGCAGGTTGGTCAGCAGCGCGGCCAGGTCGCCGGCCTTCTCGATCACCGGGCCGGAGGTGACGCGCAGGTTGACGCCCAGCTCGTTGGCGATGACGTGGCTGAGCGTGGTCTTGCCCAGCCCGGGCGGGCCGAAGATCAGCACGTGGTCGAGGGCTTCGCCGCGGCCCTTGGCGGCCTCGATGTAGATCTTCATCTGCTCGCGGACGGGCTGCTGGCCCAGGTACTCGTCCAGGACGCGCGGGCGGATGGACGCCTCGGCCAGGTCGTCCTCGCGGGTGGCAGCGGGCGCGATGATGCGGTCGTCGGTCATGGCGCGCATGGTCGCACGCGCGGCGCGCGGCCGGCAGCGCTCGCAGGCAGCGGGGGCCGGTGGCACAATCCGCGCGCCACACGCCGCGCCCAGGAGCGCGTTGACCCACGACCGGATGCGACACGGGATCCAACACCCCGCCCGGCTGGTGCCGCTGGCGTTCCTTGCCGCCATCGCGCTGGGCACCGGCCTGCTGATGCTGCCGGGCGCGTGGGCGGCCGACGGCAGCGCACCGTGGCTCACCGCGCTGTTCACAGCCACCTCCGCGGTGTGCGTCACCGGACTTGCAGTGGTCGACACCGGCACCGTCTGGTCGCCCTTCGGGCAGGGGGTGATCCTGCTGCTGTTCCAGGTCGGCGGGTTCGGCATCATGACCGGCGCCACCCTGCTCGGCCTGCTCGTGTCCCAGCGCCTTCGCCTGGCCACGCGCCTGGTGGCGCAGGCCGAAACGCGCAGCCTCGGCCTGGGCGACGTGATGGGCGTGCTGAAGCTGATCCTGGCGGTGACGCTGGCGGTCGAGGCCACGGCCGCGGCGGTGCTGACACTGCAGTTCCATGTCGGCCATGGCCAGCCGCTCGGCCGCGCGCTGTGGAACGGCGTCTTCCACGCGGTTTCGGCGTTCAACAATGCCGGTTTCTCGACGTACTCCGACAGCCTGGTCGGCTTCGCGACCGACCCGGTCGTGCTGCTGCCGGTGATGCTGGCGATCATGATCGGCGGCGTCGGGTTCCCGGTGCTGTTCGAGATGCACCGCCAGCGCGGCGGCTGGTCGAAGTGGTCCGTCCATACCCGCATCACCCTGGCCGGCTCGGCCTTCCTGCTGGTCGCGGGGATGCTGGCCATCCTGGCGCTGGAGTGGCACCACACGCTGGCCACGCAAGGGCTGGGCGGCAAGCTGCTGGGCGCGACGTTCCATTCCGTCAGCGCGCGCACCGCCGGTTTCAACACCGTGGACGTCGGCGCGATGTCGCCGGAAACCTGGGCGATCCACTACGTGCTCATGTTCATCGGCGGTGGCAGTGCCGGCACCGCGGGCGGCATCAAGGTGACGACGTTCTTCCTCTTGGGCTTCGTAGTCTGGGCCGAGGTGCGGGGCCAGCGCGACGTCACCGCCTTCAACCGGCGCATCGCGGTGGACGCGCAACGCCAGGCCCTCACGGTGGTGCTGCTGGGCATGGCCGTGCTGGCGTTCGCGACGCTGGCGCTGATGGCGCTGACCGCGCTGCCGCTTGAGGTGCTGATGTTCGAGGCGATCTCGGCTTTCGCCACCGTCGGGCTGTCCACCGGCATCACCGCGCAACTGCCGCCGGCCGCGCAACTGGTGCTGGTGGCGCTGATGTTCATCGGCCGCGTCGGTACCATCACCGTCGCCACCGCCTTGGCGCTGCGCAGCCGTCCGCGCGCCTACCGTTATCCAGAGGAGCACCCCATCGTTGGCTAGGCATTCCAGGGCGGTACACACCGACAGCGTGGTCGTCATCGGGCTGGGCCGGTTCGGCAGCGCGGTGGCCGACTCGCTGCTGCGGCTTGGGCACGAGGTGCTGGGCATCGACGAGGACGCGGACGTCGTGCAGCACTGGGCCAGCCGCCTTACGCACGTGGTGCAGGCCGACAGCACCCGCAGCGACGTGCTGCGCCAGCTGGGCGTGGGCGAGTTCTCGCGCGCGGTGGTTGGCATCGGCAGCGACGTGGAGGCCAGCGTCCTCACCGTGCTGGCGCTGGAGGAGGTCGGCATCGGCGATATCTGGGCCAAGGCGACTACCGAGAAGCACGGCCGCATCCTGGAGCGCACCGGTGCGCACCACGTGGTGTACCCGGAGGCGGCGATGGGCGAGCGCGTCGCCCATCTCGTCACGGGCCGGATGATCGATTTCATCGAGTTCGACGACGGCTTCGCCATCGCCAAGACCCGCGCGCCGCGCGAATCGCACGGCAAGACGCTGAGCGAGTCGGCACTGCGCAGCAAGTACGGCGTCACCGTGGTCGGGGTGAAGCGCGCGCGGCTGGACTTCACCTACGCCAAGGCCGACACCCTGATCGAGCACGGCGACCTGCTGATCGTGTCCGGCCCGACCGGCCACGTGGAAACCTTCGCCGCGCTCGACTGACGCGCGGCACGCGGCCGGGCCTGCCGCTAGATCTCGACCTGCGCGCCCAGTTCCACCAGGCGGTTGCCGGGGATGCG
The DNA here is from genome assembly GCA_001830245.1 of Lysobacterales bacterium RIFOXYA1_FULL_69_10. GTDB lineage: Bacteria > Pseudomonadota > Gammaproteobacteria > Xanthomonadales > Xanthomonadaceae > Lysobacter_C. Next base: position 19,387 of record MIDV01000073.1, read on the forward strand.
GAAGAAGCCGGTCGCGGAGGCGGCATTGCGGTGCATGACCGCGAACAGCCGGTCGCGCCAGATCGGCATGCCACGCTTGGCCATCGCCACGATCGTCTCGCGACTGGCGAAGTAGGTGGTGTCCATCGGGTCGAAATAGATGCCGCCCTGGTCGCAGCTGCGCATCAGCGCCAGCGGGACGTCCGGCGTTTCCATGAAGCCGAAGCGGACGATCACCCGGTGGAACTCGTCGCCGATGGCTTCCATCTTCAGGCGCCGATGCGCGTAGGGCACGTCGAGCGTCTCCACCGTCAGGAACACGTTGCGCTCGTGCAGCACCTTGTTGTGCTTGAGGTTGTGCATCAGCGCGTGCGGCACCACGTCCGGATCGGCGGTCAGGAACACCGCGGTGCCCGGCACACGCACCGGCGGCGCCAACATCAAGCCGGGCAGGAACGCCCCCAGCCGGATGCCTTCCTTCTGGATCTCGTCGCGCAGCAACTTGCGGCCACGGCGCCACGTGCGCAGCAGGGTGAACAGGATGATGCCCAGCGCGACCGGGAACCAGCCGCCCTGCAGGATCTTGGCGCCGTTGGCGATGACGAAGCCCACGTCCGCCACCAGGAACACCACGCACAGCGGCAGCACCCAAAGGCGCCAGCGTGGCCACAACGCGCGCGCCACCATCGCCAGCAGCAGGGTGTCGATCAGCATCGTCATCGACACCGAGATGCCGTAGGCGGTCGCCAGGTTCGACGAGGTGCGGAAGGTCAGCACCAGCAGGATGACGATCACCATCATCATCCAGTTGATGCCGGGGATGTAGATCTGGCCGATGGTGTCGCTGGAGGTGTGCTTGATCTGCATGCGCGGGATGTACCCCAGCTGCATGGCCTGGCGCGCCACCGAGAAGCCGCCGGTGATCACCGCCTGCGAGGCGATCACGGTGGCGGCCGTGGCCAGCGCGATCATCGGCCAGCGCCCCCACTCGGGCACGCCGATGTAGAACGGGTTGCGGATCGCGGTCGGGTCCTCGAGCACCAGCGCGCCCTGCCCCAGGTAGTTGAGCATCAGCGCCGGCAGCACGAAGAAGTACCAGCCGTAGCGGATGGGCTTGGCGCCGAAATGGCCCATGTCGGTGTAGATGGCCTCGCCACCGGTCACCGCCAGCACCACCGCGCCGAGGATGAAGACGCCGCCCAGGCTGTGCTCGTAGAAGAAGCGCACCGCCCACCACGGGTTGATGGCCTTGAGCACTTCGGGCTCGTGCAGGATGTTGACCACGCCCAGTATGGCCAGCACCACGAACCACACCACCGTGATCGGGCCGAACACCCGGCCGACCTTGGCGGTGCCGTAACGCTGGGTGGCGAACAGGGTGACCAGCACCAGCAGCGTGACGGGGATGATCCAGTCGTGCAGTTGCGGCGCGACCACCTCCAGGCCCTCCACCGCCGACAGCACCGAGATCGCGGGCGTGATCACGCCGTCACCGAAGAACAGTGACGCGCCGAAGATGCCCAGGATGCCCACGAGGTAGGCGGACCGGGAACCGGAGGCGAGGCTGCGCTGGGCGAGCGCCATCAGCGCCATGATCCCGCCCTCGCCCTCGTTGTCGGCACGCATGATGATGGTCACGTACTTCAACGTGACCACCAGCATCAGCGACCAGAAGATCATCGACAGCACACCCAGCACCGTGTCGTGGTCGGCGACCAGTCCGTAGTGCGGCGAGAAAGCCTCCCGGATGGTGTACAGCGGGCTCGTCCCGATATCGCCGAACACGACGCCGATCGCCCCCACGACCAGGCCGCCAAGGCCGACGTTGCCGTGGGAGTGGCTGCCGGCCTGTTCGTGCCGGGGCGTGTTGGTGGCGGTGGCCATGGGCCGTCCTGGTCTGTGCGTGCTTGGGAAGTCAGCGCAGCGCCGATTTCAGCGCCTTGCGGATGATGGTGGCGGCATCGTCGCCCGCCTCGGTGGCGTCACGGGCCATGCGCGTAGCCTCGGCCGGCTTATAGCCCAGCTGCTGCAGCGCAATCACGGCCTCGGACTGGGCGTCGCCCGGCATTCCCTGGCCACCGGGGGTGGCGCCCGCGCCGGCTAGGTCGGCGGCGCGGTCGCGCAGCTCGACCACCATGCGCTCGGCCGTCTTCTTGCCGATGCCGGGGATGCGGGTCAGCGCGGTCACGTCGCCGGCCTGCACGAGGCGCGCGAACTCGTCCACCGGCATGCCCGACAGCACCGCCAGCGCGATCTTGGCGCCGATGCCGGTGACCTTCTGCACGTCGCGGAACAGGCGGCGCTCGGCCTCGCGCAGGAAACCGTACAGCGAGACGCTGTCCTCCTTCTGCGCGTAGTGCGTGAACAGCGACACCTCGCGACCCAGCTCCGGCAGGTCGTAGAAGGTACTCATCGGCGCCTCCAGCTCGTAGCCCACGCCATTGACGTCGACCACCAGCCACGGCGGTTGCTTGTGCACGACGATGCCCTTGAGGCGTCCGATCATGGAGTGGCTCCTTTGTTTACCTCCTCCCCCTGCGAATGCAGGGGGAGGTTGGGAGGGGGCGCCTTCGAATGCGAAATCACAAAGCACCCCTCCCCAGCCCTCCCCTGCATATGCAGGGGAGGGAGCACAACTATGCAATCCCGCATCACCTTCGCCTCAGCATCGCCACGCTCACGCCGGTGCGGTCGGCGGTGGCGCTCATGTGGGCATGCGTCAGGGCGACGGCCAGCGCATCGGCGGCGTCGGCCTGCAGCTTCATCCCGGGCAGGTTCAGCAGCAGCCGCACCATGTGCTGCACCTGGTCCTTCTCGGCGGCGCCGCGGCCGACCAACGACTGCTTGATCACGCGCGGCGCGTACTCGCTGACCCTCAACCGCCGCCGCACCACCGTCGCCAGTGCGGCGCCGCGGGCGTGGCCGAGCTTCAGCGCGGAGGTCGCGGACTTGGCCATGAACACGGTCTCGATCGCGACGTGCTGGGGCTGCCATTCGTCCAGCACGCGCTCCAGCCCTTCGCACAGCAAGCCGAGCCGTGCCGGGAAGTCGTCGGCATCCAGGAGTTTTAGCGCTTCGCAATGCACGTAGGTGCAGCGCCCGTCGCCGGCGACGTCGATCACGCCAATGCCGGTGCGCTGCGAACCCGGGTCGATGCCGAGGATGCGGATCATGCGTCCCGGCCGCCCGGGGCGGCGCCGACGGCGTCAATGGAAGAGATGGTGTGCACCGTGTTGGCCGAGCATGCGCTCAAGCGTACGCGTCTTCGCCCAGCTCGGCGTTGGAATAGACGTTCTGCACGTCATCGAGGTCTTCCAGCCAGTCCAGCAGCTTGACGACCTGCTGCGCGGTCTCACCGCTGACGGCAATGTCGTTGTCGGCGCGCCAGGTGACCTCGGCCTGCGCCGGCTCCAGCCCTGCGGCCAGCATCGCGGCCTTGACCGCGTCGAATGCGTCCGGCGAGGTCAGCACGTCGATCGCGCCGTCGTCCGGGTACACCACCACGTCGTCGGCGCCGGCCTCGATGGCGGCTTCCGTCACCGCGTCCTCGTCGGCGCCGGGCGCGAAGCTCAGCACGCCGGCCTTGTTGAACATGAAGGCGACCGAGCCGTCGGTGCCCAGGTTGCCGCCGAACTTGCCGAACGCGTGGCGCACGTCGGCCACGGTCCGGACCTTGTTGTCGGTCAGGCAGTCGACGATCACCGCGACGCCGCCCGGGGCGTAGCCCTCGTAGCGGATCTCCTCGTAGTTGACGCCTTCCAGCTCACCCGTCGCCTTCTTGATGGCGCGCTCGAGCACGTCCTTGGACATGTTCGCGCCCAGCCCCTTGTCCAGCGCGGTGCGCAGGCGCGGGTTGTTGGCCGGGTCGCCGCCACCGCTGCGGGCGGCCACGGAAATCTCGCGGATGATCTTGGTGAACATCTTGCCGCGCTTGGCGTCCTGCGCGCCCTTGCGGTGCTGGATGTTGGCCCATTTGGAATGGCCGGCCATGCGTCGGGGAACCTGTTGCGTCGGAGCGACCGGCGATTATACGGACCGCATCAGAGCCGGTGCTCGAATCGGCCCGATCGCAGGAACGCGACCGCCTGCGCCGCGGCCAGCGGCGACAGCAGCAGGCCACTGTGGCTGGCCGGCACCACCACGTGGTCGGCCAGGCCCGCCAGGCGGGTTTCGGCGACGGCGACCGTGCCGTCGCTCACGTCGCGCAGGCCGCCGAAGAACTGGCCCAGGCCCAGCGGCGTGCGCCCGGCCACCACGCCCACCTGAGCATGCCCGTCCCACGGCTGGCAGCCGCTGCGAAGCAGGTCCGCACTGCGCCCCAGCGTGGCGGCGAACGCATGCCGCGCAGACAGCCCCTTGGCCGCGGCGCTGCCGCACAGCGGCGAGCCCAGGCACACCACGCGCCGGACCGGGAGGTCCGGCTCGCGCTGCAATGCGGTCAACGTCACCAGCCCGCCCAGGCTGTGGGCGACCACGTCGGCACCTTCGCGCAGCATCGCCGCCAGGCGCGGCACCGCGGCTTCGGGTCCGCCGGCGACGGTGGCGTAGCCGAACAGGCGCGGTGCGAAACCGGCGCGCTGCAGCCGACGAGCCAGCGGCAGCATCGAGACGCGCGGCATCCACAGGCCGTGGACGAGGACGACCGGTCGGCTCACGCAGGCGCGTCCGCGGGTCGGCGCAGGATGAACTCGTGGTCGCGCACCCGGCCGACCGGGAAGATGTAGTCGCCGACGTGCTCGAACCCGTGGCGCGCGTAGAAACGCTGCGCCCCTGCGTTGCCGGACCACACGCCGACCCAGAGGCATCGCGGGCCATCGCGCAGCAGCCAGCCCAACGCGGTGTCGAACAGGCGCCCACCCCAGCCGCCGTTCTGGTGCGACCCCAGCACGTACAGGCGTTTGATCTCGCCGTCACCGGCCTGCACTTCGGCATGCGGCAGCCCGCACGGCCCCGCCGCGACGTGGCCGACCGCGATGCCATCGTCCTCCAGCAGCCAGATCGCGTAGTCGGGGTGGGAGAGGATCGTGGCCTGCCGTTGGACCGCATAAGCCTCGTCAAGGAAGGCCTGCAGGTCCTCGGGCGGATACAGGTGGCCGAAGGTCTCGGTGAAGGTACGCGCGGCGAGGCGCGACAGCACGGCCGCGTCGGCGGGACCGGCGCGGCGGATGGCGAGGGGCGGCGTTGCGGTCATCGCGCCATTGTAGGAGCGGCTTCAGCCGCGATCGAACATCCGGCGAATGCCGCATGTGTAGGAGCGACGTGAGTCGCGACCCGCGCAGCCGATCGGGGTGTTGCGGTCGCGACTTACGTCGCTCCTACAACGGAATCGAGTTTGCGATCGCGGCTGAAGCCGCTCCTACAGAAGCAGGTCAGCTCCCGGCCTTCGGCCGCACTGCCACGTGCACCTCGGCGAGCTGCGCGGCGTCGATCGGCGACGGCGCGTCGGTCATCAGGCACTGCGCGCCGGTGGTCTTGGGAAAGGCGATGACGTCACGGATCGACTCGGTGCCGGCCATCAGCGCGGCGATGCGGTCGATACCGAAGGCGATGCCGCCGTGCGGCGGCGCGCCGTACTTCAATGCGTCCAGCAGGAAACCGAACTTGGCCTGCTGCTCGTCGCTGCCGATGCCCAGCAGGTCGAACACCGCCGCCTGCATCTGCGGGCGGTGGATGCGGATCGAACCGCCGCCGATCTCGTTGCCGTTGAGCACCATGTCGTAGCCGCGGCTGACGGCGGTGCGGGCGTTGGCGCGCAGGTCGGCGACGTCGTCCACCGCAGGCGCGGTGAACGGGTGGTGCAGCGCCACGTAACGCTGCGCCTCCTCGTCCCACTCGAACATCGGGAAGTCGGTGACCCACAGCGGCTTCCAGCCCTCACCGACCAGGCCCAAGTCGCGGCCGAGCTTCAGGCGCACCGCGCCCATGAAGTCCGAGGCGGTGCTGTACGGTCCGGCGCCGAACAGCAGCAGGTCGCCGGCCTGCGCGCCCGCGGCCGCCACGATGGCGTTGATCGTGGCGTCGTCCAGGAACTTGGCGATCGGCGAGTTCACCCCGCCCGCGCCCTGCCCGGCCGTCTCCACCTTCATCCACGCCAGGCCCTTGGCGCCGTGCTTGGCGGCATGCGCGGCCACATCGTCGATCTGCTTGCGCGACAGCGACGCCGCGCCCGGTGCGCGCAGCGCGACCACGCGCCCGCCTTCGGCATTGGCCCAGTCGGTGAACACCTTGAATTCGCAGCCCTTCACCAGTTCGGCGATGTCGGTCAGCTCCAGGTCGATGCGCAGGTCGGGCTTGTCCGAACCGAAGCGGCGCATGGCTTCGGCATAGGTCATGCGCGGGAACTCACCGAGTTCGACCTCCATCACCTCGACGAAGACCTCGCGGATCATCTGCTCGACGGTGTCCTGCACGTCGCGCTCCGACACCCACGCGAACTCCATGTCGAGCTGGGTGAATTCCAGCTGGCGGTCGGCGCGCAGCGCCTCGTCGCGGAAGCAGCGCGCGATCTGGTAGTAGCGGTCGAACCCCGCCATCATCAGGATCTGCTTGAACAGCTGCGGGCTCTGCGGCAGCGCGTAGAACTCGCCCGGGTGCATGCGCGCCGGCACCAGGAAGTCGCGCGCGCCCTCGGGCGTGGCCTTGGTCAGGATCGGCGTTTCGATGTCCTGGAAACCGCGCGCATCCAGCCACCGGCGCAGCGCCTGCACCAGCTTCGTGCGGGTGCGCATCTTGCGCTGCATCTCCGGCGTGCGCAGGTCCAGGTAGCGGTACTTCAGGCGGATGTCCTCGCCCGGGTTCTCGTGGGCGTGGAACGGCAGCGGTTCGGCCTTGTTGAGCACCTCGATCGCCGTGGCGACGACTTCCACCTGGCCGGTGCGGATCCTGTTGTTGACCGACTCGCGCTTGCGCACGGTGCCGGTGATGCGCAGGCAGTCCTCGTACCCGACCTGGGCGGCGGCCGCGATCACGGCGGCATTGCCGTCGACGTCCGACGGCTCGGCCACGACCTGGACGATGCCCTCGTGGTCGCGCAGGTCGATGAAGCACAGGCCGCCGAGGTTGCGGGCGACGTCGGCCCAGCCGCAGAGGGTCACGGTCTGGCCGATCAGGCGCTCGTCGACGAGGCCACAGAAATGGGTACGCATGGGGGCTCCGGATGACGGCACCCCGGCCGGTGCCGGGCGTGCCGATGAACACGCGCCAGACGGCGGGCGCGCAACACGACGCGCCATTTTAGCGGCACGTTGCCGGCCGTGCGGTGGGCCGGGGCCGATCCGGCGCCGCTCTCGGGTTCAAACAGGAGCACCGGAGCCACGCCGCGACCTGCAGGCCGTGTCGCACACGAAGTGAGACGCCCGTTGCGGTTTCGGAATTGCCTCGCCCCGCCGCCCTCAAGAAATCCCCCGGGCAGTCGCTGAGGAAAGTGAAAGGCAAGTTCCGGACCAGCAGCACGGCACGCCCCCGACGGCGGACCGGCACCAGGGAGAAGGCCCATGACGACCGCACGCACGCTCCGCTCCGGGATGCTGACGCTGGCGTTGTGTGCCGTTCCGTTGTTGGCCGGGGCCCGGGTCGATGCACCCCGGGCGGTGGGCATGGATCTGCCCGTCGCCTCGGCGCCGGGGCTGCTGCGCCAGGCCGGCCCGATGCTGGCCGGCGCCTCGCGCGGCACGATGCGCGTCGGCCTGACCATTGTCGCGCCCCCCGAGGCCGACGCGTCCAATGCCGACCTGGATCCCGCCGCCGAATCCGCCCAGGTCCGCTGCGACAGCCCGGGGCTGGGGTACCGCGAATGCACGCTTCCCTTCCGTGGCGCCGCACGGCTGTCCCACGAGGTATCGGAGGTGATGTGCGTGGAAGGCGGCAACTGGGGCCACCGCAACGGCGTCGTCTGGGTCGACCGCGGCTGCAGCGCGGTGTTCGTCAGCGCCGCGGCGACCGCGGGCCGCGCCACCGCCGCCCTCTAGCGGTTGTAGGAGCGGCTTCAGCCGCGATCGGGCGCACACACCTCGTATGTAGGAGCGACGTAAGTCGCGACCGCGTAATTGGCGTGCGACGCGGGTCGCGACTCACGTCGCTCCTACAACGCCCATGATTGAACGCGGATCGCGGCTGAAGCCGCTCCTACAGACGCAATGACGCGAAGTCAGCTGGACGGCGTCGCCGGTTTCGCCGGCGTGGCAGGCTTGGCCTCCGCCGCCTTGGCCGGCTTCGCATCCGCCTTGGCCGCAGGCGCGGTCGCCGTCGAGTCGCCACCCGACTTCGCCTTGTCGCCCGCCCCGGCATCGCCGGCCAGGTTGCGCTTCTTGTCGCCGTCCTTCTTGAAGTCGGTCTCGTACCAGCCACCGCCGGCCAGGCGGAACTGCGGCGCGGTCAGCTGGCGGCGGACCTGCGGCTGGGCGCAGTCCGGGCACTGGGTCGGGTCGGCATCGGAGAGCTTCTGCAGGCGGTCGAAGGTGTGGCCGCAGGCGGCGCACTCGAAGGCATAGATCGGCATGGGGCGGTTTTCGAAACCTGACGGATCGCCCACGGGTGGGGGCGGCGGGCGGCCTTTCAAGGCGGCGCGCGGCGTTATCCTCGCCCGACCGCCCACGCCGGACCACCGCCATGACCGAGCCGCACCGTTACGACACTGCCCGCTCGCCGCTGGGCCTGATGATCGCCGGCGCCCTGGTCGCCATCGGACTGGCACTGGCCGGCTGGTTCGCGGCCAAGGGCATGGAGCGGTTGCGCACCGGCGACCGGTTCGTGGTGGTGAAGGGCTCGGCCGAGCGCGAAGTGGCGGCCGACCTGGTCGTCTGGCCACTGCCGCACACCGTCGGCGGCAACGACCTGACCCAGGTCCAGCAGTCGCTCGACACCAACACGCAGACGATCCGCGGCTTTTTCGAGCAGGCCGGTTTCAAGGGCGACGAGATCGTCGTGTCGCCGCCGAGGCTCGAAGACCGCTTCGCCTACGCCTATGGCGACCAGCGCCCGCCCGAGCGCTACCGCTACTCGACCACCGTCACCCTGCGCACCGGTCGCGTCGACGAGGCGCTGGCCGCGCTGCGCCGCAGCGGCGAACTGGTCGCGCGCGGCGTGATGATCGGCGAGGGCAGCCAACCGCAGTTCGATTACACGCAGCTCAACGCGATCAAGCCGGGGTTGATCGCCGAGGCCACCAGCGCGGCGCGCACCTCGGCCGAACAGTTCGCCAAGGATTCGGGCGCGCGGCTGGGCGGGATCCGCAACGCTAACCAGGGCGTGGTGTCGATCACCGACCGCGACCAGGGCAGTCCGCAGGTCAAGACGGTGCGGGTGGTGACGACGGTGGAGTATTTCCTGCGGGATTGAGTGCGCGGGGTCCCACGCCCCCCCGAACGCAGGGTGGGTCGCCGAAGCTCGCCCGGTCCGGTGTGGTCGACAACGCAGCGGCGGCCCCACGGCCGTCATCCCGGCGAAAGCCGGGGTCCATCTTGACGTTCGCAGCGTGGCGACCCGGGGCGGCGAAGCCGAATGGGCGTCACTGCGAGCGGAGGACGTCATGCTGGGTATCGCTTCGCTCCACCCTCCCTACACCCGGAGCGCAAGGCGCCTCGATTTTCCCCTGATCTATCAACATGTTAGAATGCGCGGCTGATTCACGACCGCCACCCGCAGGAGCGATGATCTCAGCTGTCCGACCCCTGGCCGCCCTGTTGGCGGGCGTGGCCCTGCTGCTGGCGGGGAGCGGATTGCTGGGCACCCTGCTGGCCGTGCGGGGCCGGGAGGCCGGCTTCGGCGACCAGACGCTCGGCCTGATCATGTCGGGCTACTTCTTCGGCTTCTTCCTCGGCACCTACGCCGCGCCGCGCCTCATCCAGCGCATCGGCCACATCCGCGCCTTCGCCTTCTATGCGGCGCTGTGCGCCAGCGCGGTGCTGCTGCACCCGATCCTCGTCGACCCCTGGGCCTGGGGCGGGCTGCGGGTGCTGACCGGCGTGGCGCTGGTCGGCCTGTACACCGTCATCGAAAGCTGGCTCAACGCGCAGGCGGCGCCCGAACAACGCAGCCGCGTATTCGCCGTGTACATGGCCGTCAACCTGCTGGCGCTGGCCGGCGGACAGTGGCTGCTGGGGCTGGCATCGCCGTCGGGCTTCGTGCTGTTCAGCGTGGTGGCCATTCTCGTCTGCCTCGCCGCGCTGCCGGTCACGGCCAGTCGCATGGTTCAGCCCGAGTTGCCGCCCAGCCCGCGGCTGGCCCTGGCGGCGATGTACCGCACCGCGCCAGCGGCCACGGCCGGCTCGTTCCTCGCGGGCTTGGCCATGGGCGGGTTCTGGGGACTGGGCGCGGTCTACGCGACCCGGATCGGACTGGACACGCCCGGCATCGCCACCCTGATGAGCGCGACCATCGTCGGCGGGGCGCTGCTGCAATGGCCGATCGGCCACCTGTCCGACGGCAGCGACCGGCGCACCACGCTGGCGATGGTGAGCCTGGCAGCCGCGGTCGTGGCGACCGCGATGGCGGCCACCGGCGTGCAGGACCGGGGCCTGCTGTTCACGCTGTTCTTTGCGTTCGGCGGGCTGTCGTTCGCGCTGTACCCGATCTGCGTCGCGCACCTGCTCGACCACCTGCCCGCCGAGCACCTGCTGGCCGGCTGCAGCAGCCTGCTGCTGGTCAACGGCGTGGGCTCGGCGCTGGGCCCGGCGCTGGCCGGTGCCGCGATGGGCCTCTACGGCCCTGCAGCGCTGCCGGCGTTCTTCGCCGCGACGCTGGCCCTGCTGGCCACGGTCGCGGCCGGCCGCCGGCTGTTGCGCCGTCGCACGCTGGCGCACCCGGCCCACTTCCACGCCATGTTGCGCACCACCCCGGCCGCCCTCGAGCTGCTGCCGGAGACCGAATCCGACCACCCCGAACCGCTTCCCTCACACCCCGAGGATCCGACTCCAACCCCCCATTCGAACTGAAAGGCATGCCGTTGACTTCCACCCGCACCGCACCCGCCACACCCGACTCCGATTCCCACTCCGCGACCGTCTTCCGCAGTCCGGGCAGCCACGCCGCGCCACGACTGATGCTCGCCACCGACCTGGACGGCACGTTCCTGGCCGGCGACGCCGAGCACCGGCAGAAGCTCTACCGACTGGTCGACCGCCACCCCGAGATCAGCCTGGTGTTCGTCACCGGGCGCGGGCTGGAGCACGTCATGCCGCTGCTGTCGGACCCGATCCTGCCGCGCCCGGACTACGTGATCTGCGACGTCGGCGCGACCGTGGTCGACGGCCTGACGCTGCAGCCGGTGCAGCCGCTGCAGGCCGAGATCGACGCGCGGTGGCCGGGCGAGCACGCCGTCGCCGATGCCATCGACCGCTTTCCCGGGCTGGTGCGGCAGGACGTGCCGCAGGAACGGCGCTGCTCGTATTTCTGCGAGCCCGAGGCACTGGACGCGATCCGCAGCGATGTCGAGTCCGCCGCGCGCGCCCTGAAGTGCTCGGTGCTGTATTCGGCCGACCGCTACCTCGACATCCTGCCGCCGGACACCGACAAGGGCCGCACGCTGGCGCAACTGGCCGACCACCTCGACGTGCCCCACGCCTGCGTCCTGGTGGCCGGCGACACGCTCAACGACCTGTCGATGTTCACCGCCGGCTTCCAGGGCGTGGCCGTGGGCCGCTCGGAGCCGGCACTGGTGCGGGCCACGCAGCAGCTGGCCAACGTCCTGCACGCCCGATCACCCGGCTGCGGCGGCATCCTGGAGGCGATCGATCATTTCGACCTGCTGGCCGCCGACGACCCGCACCGGCGCGCGCCCAAATCGCGCGGTGTCGGCAAGTCCGAGCTGGTGATGGTCTACCACCGGCTGCCCTACGAGGAGTACGTCGAGGACGGCGTGCGCAAGCGCCGTCGCCCGACCTCGCCCAACGGCATCATCCCCAGCCTGCTGGGGTTCTTCGGCAGCGGCCGCAAGGGCTCGTGGGTGGCATGGAGCATCGACGACCCGAAACTGGGCGCGTTCGAGGAGCGCACGCCGGTCGACGAGGCGCGCTACCCCCACCTGACGGCGGCGCGCGTCAAACTGTCCAAGGCGGAAGTGGACTCGTTCTACAAGCGGTTCTCAAAGGAGGCCTTCTGGCCGATGCTGCATACCTTCTGGGAGCGCGCGCGCTTCCGCGAGGAGGACTGGAAGACCTTCCTGAAGGTCAACCGCAAGTTCGCCGAGACCACCGCCGCCGAGGCCGCCGAGGGCGCCACGGTGTGGCTGCACGACTACAACCTGTGGATGGTGCCGGCGTACCTGCGCGAGATGCGCCCGGACGTGAAGATCGCCTTCTTCCACCACACCTACTTCCCCTCGGCGGACGTGTTCAACGTGGTGCCGTGGCGGCGCGAGATCCTCGGCAGCCTGCTGCAGTGCGACTATGTCGGCTTCCACATCCCGCGGCAGGTGGAGAACTTCGTCGACGTCGTGCGCGGCGCGATGCCGGTGGAGACGCTCACGCGCGAAAGCTGCGCGCCACGCTTCCTGACCTACGGCTGCGCGGTCGGGCTGGACACCGTGACCACCCGCATCCGCGTGGGCGACCGCGAGATCGGCCTGGGCGCGCACCCCGTCGGCACCGACCTGACCCGCATCCGCGACGGGCTGACGCAGCCGGACGTGCAGGACCGGATGCGCAGGATCCGCGAGGAGTTCGCCGGCCGCAAACTGGTGCTGTCGATCGAGCGGCTGGACTACACCAAGGGCACGCTTGAGAAGCTGCTGGCGTTCGAGCGTCTGCTGGAGCACCAGCCCGAGCTGCGCGGCGAAGTCACGTTGCTGATGGTGTGCGTCCCGGCGGCGAAGGAGATGACGATCTACCGCCAGCTGCAGACGCAGATCGAACAGGCGGTCGGCCGCATCAATGGTCGCTACTCCGACCTGGGCTGGTCGCCGGTGCGGTTCTTCGCACGCGGCCTGCCGTTCGAACAGGTGCTGGCGCACTACGCCGCCGCCGACGTCATGTGGATCACGCCACTGCGCGACGGCCTCAACCTGGTCGCCAAGGAGTTCATCGCCGCGCACGGCATGGCCGGCACCGCCGGCGTGCTGGTGCTGTCGGAATTCGCCGGCGCCGCCGCCGAGCTCAAGGGCGCGGTGCTGACCAACCCGCACGACCCGGCCGACCTGGTGGCCGGGCTGTCGCAGGCGCTGGCAATGCCCGCCGACGAGGCCGACGGCCGCCAGCGCCAGCTGATGGACATCGTCACCCGCTACGACGTCGAACGCTGGGGCCACGACTTCCTCGACGCCGTGGATGCCGCCGGCAGCGGCGCCGGTGAGCACCGCTACGCGATGCCGAGCAACGAGGTGGCGTGAATGGCTGGCGCCGCATGATCGGCGAGCGGTGATGGACGGTGGCCGGCACACCCTGCACCGGCCACCTATGTAGGAGCGGCTTCAGCCGCGATCACGAACCGGACAAGCGACGCACCCGCAGGACGACGCAGAGGCGCACACCCGTTGTAGGAGCGACGTAAGTCGCGACCGCGTAGCGGAACGCCCGGATTTGAGGTTCGCGACTTACGTCGCTCCTACAGGTGTGACTTCGGGGGGAGTCGATCGCGGCTGAAGCCGCTCCTACGGGAATGGATGCCGTCACCAGAACGCGACGACCAGCGCGAGTGTCAACGCGGTGAGCGCCACGCACGCCCATTGCAGCCGGCGCGATGGCCGGGGCACGCGCGTGGCATCGACGGCGTCCAACTGATCGGCCCGTGGCGACGCT
>MIDV01000073.1:33141-41019 GCA_001830245.1 Lysobacterales bacterium RIFOXYA1_FULL_69_10
TGGCCGGTGACCAGCGCACGCAATGCCGCGTTCGCCGCCAGCCGCTTCCACCACAGGCCCAGCAGGAACACCGCGACCAGCGGCGGGGTGACGTAGGCGAAGGTCTGCTGCAGGTAGGCGAACAGCCCGGGGAAGCGGTCGATCATCGGCGCCCATGCCGCCGCCAGCACCATCAGCACCAGCGTGATGACGCGGCCTATCCGCGCCAGCGCGCGCGCGTCCAGCCGGGGCCGGCGCGGCTGGATGAAATCCACCGTGATCAGCGTCGATGCGGAATTGAGCGCCGAATCCACGCTCGACATGATCGCCGCCAGCAGGCCGGCGAGGATCAGGCCGGCCAGCCCCACCGGCGCGTACTCGCCCACCAGGCGCGGGAAGACCTCGTCGCCGCGCTGCAGGTCCGGCAACAGCGCCACCGCCATCGCGCCGGGCAGCACCATTAGGAACAGCGGCAGCAGCTTCAGCGCCGCCGCCAGCAGCGCGCCCCGCCCGGCGGCCTCGACGCTGCGCGCGCCCAGCAGCCGCTGGCTGACGTACTGGTTCATGGTCCAGTAGTAGAAGCCCAGTACGGGCAGGCCGATCAACGTGCCCAACCAAGGCAGTTCGGGATCGTCGAGCGGACGGATCAGCGACATGTGCCCGTCCGGCACCGAGGCGACGACCGCGGCCCACGAGTAGTCGAACTGCGCGAACACCACCGTCGCCAGTACCGCCGAGCCCACCAGCAGCACCACCGACTGCAGCGCGTCGGTGTAGACCACCGCGCGCAGGCCACCGGCGGCCGTGTACAGCCCGGCGAACAACGCCAGCACCGCGATGGTGGGGGCCAGCGGCAGCACCGGGAAGAACACCTGCAGCACCAGCGCGCCGGCGAACAGGCTGCCCGCGGTGTCCAGCACGATCGACAGGAACACGCTCACCGCCGACAGGTACTTGCGCAGACGCGCATCGAAGCGCCGCTCAAGCAGTTCCGGCACGGTGGTGACGCGGTTGCCCAGCAGCACCGGCACCACGAACAGCGCCGAGAACAGCAGCACCAGCGCCGCCATCCACTCGTAGTTGGCTACCGCAATGCCCGACGACCACGCCGCGCCCGGCAGGCCGATCAGGGTGGTGGAGGAAATGTTGGAGGCGAACAGCGACAGACCCACGACGCCGGCGCCGAGCGTGCGCCCGGCCAGGAACAGCTCGTCGGCATCGGGGCTGCGCCGCGATACCCGCCAACAGATGGCCAGCAGCACCAGCACGTACAGCGCGAGCACCGCGTAGTCGAATGCGTGCAGGGTCCCCATCACCCGCTCCGTTGCGAAAACGCGGTCCACCGGAACACAGCCCGGCGGCGCGGGTCAACCGCGCGGGTCGATCAGCGCGTGATCGAACGGGTCAGCGCGCGGGTGGCGTCGCCGGCGCGGCGGTCGATTCGGGCAGCGCGTCCTCCGGGTGGCGCGATAGGCGTGCGTCCATCGGGTCGACGTCGAACGGGCCTTTGAGCAGCAGCGACGGCAACATCGTGTTGAGCACGGTGTAGAGGATCAGCGCGCCCATCAGCGCGCTGTCGATGCCGAACCGTGCGTGCAGGATGTGCGCCAGCACGAGCGTGAACACCAGCGTCGGCGCCAGTGCCACCGACACCCGCAGGTTGCCGCGCCCGCGCTGGCCGAACATCAGCCGCCGCTGCGCCCAGACCACGCCCACGCGCGCCGGCACCACCACCGCCGTCAGCGCCAGTCCCAGCCACAGTGCATCCCAGCTAAGCGCATCGCGCACGATGCCGGTGCCGGCATGGAAGAAGTAGAACGGCACGAAGAAACTCGCGAACAGCCGCAGCGCGTGCAGGTTGTCGTCCGACGCCAGCCGCGGCATCCGCCGGTGCAGCAGGCGCGCCGCCAGGCCGGCCACGAACGCGCCCACCAGGTAGTACACGCCCAGCTTGTAGGTCACGTAGGCGGCGACCATGCCGACCATCACCAGCAGCGAGAACTCCGAACCCGGTGCGTGCGGCATCACCCAGCGCCCCAGCGCCACGAACAGCAGAGGCAGCCCGATGATCAGCCCGATCATCGCCAGCGACGACACGCCCAGTTGCACCGGGTCGTCGGCCAGCAGCACCAAGAACAGCACCACCAGCGCCAGCAGCTCGCCGGCGATCGCCTTGCTGGTGACCCAGAAGCGTTCCTCCTCGTCCAGGCCCAGGCGCTCCAGGGTGTCGAGGATGAAACCGGTCGAGGGCGTCAGCAGCGCCAGCGCGACCAGGGCGGCCGGCTGCCAGCCCAGGCCCAACACCTCCCAGCCCAGCCAGGCGACCCCCAGCAACGAAACGCTGCGCACCGCGAGGTGCGCCAACAAGGGGCGGAGCCCGCGCCGCAGCTGCACCAGATCCACTTCGAGGCCGGCAAACAGGAAAAGCGAGGAGATACCCAGCGTCGACAGCAGCACCACGACCGGGTCGTGCGTGCGCTCGCCCCACAGCAGCATCGCGCCCACGCCCAGCAGCAGGCAGGTGATCGGCGCGGGCAGCTTGAACCGCTGGAGCGCCCGCGGGATGACCAGCAGGCCGAAGATCAGCAGCAGGTAGATCAGCTCGTTGCTCATGGACGCCTGTGCCGGCCGGACGGCAGGCATGGTCGCGGTCGGGCGTAGCGAGGGCAACCCTGGGGAGGGGGCGTGCTCAGGCGGCGTCGGTTTCGTACAGCGCCAGCAGCGCCGCTTCGGCGTCGTCCAGCTCCGCGCGCAGGCGGGCCTGTTCGCGGCCGAGTTCGGCCGCGCGTTCGCCGCCACCGGCATAGGCGGCCGGCTCACCGAGCGCGGCTTCGACCTCGGCCAGTTGCGCTTCCAGCGTCGCCACGCGCGACTCGGCGGCGGCGACCTTGACCGGGTTGGCCTTGCGGCGCGGCGGTGCAGGCTGCGCGGGCTTTGCCGCGGCGGCCGGTGCAGGCGCCGCGGCCTTCGCAGGCTTGCCGTCGTTACTGGAGTCGCGCGTGCGCAGCCAGCTGGCGTACTCGTCCAGGTCGCCGTCGAACGGCAGCGCCTGGCCGTCGGCCACGCGCCAGAAGGTGTCGCAGACCAGACCGATCAGGTGGCGGTCGTGGCTGACCAGCACGATGGCGCCGTCGAAGTCGCTCAACGCCTCGGCCAGTGCTTCGCGCATATCGAGGTCGAGGTGGTTGGTGGGTTCGTCCAGCAGCAGCACGTTGGGCTTGCGCCAGGCGATCAATGCCAGCGCCAGGCGCGCGCGCTCGCCGCCGGAGAAGCCGTCCACCGACTCGAACGCACGGTTGCCGGGGAAGTTCCACTTGCCCAGGAAGTCGCGCAGCGGCTGGCTGCCCACGCCCGGCGCGATGTCGCCGAGGTGGTCCATCGGGCTGGCGCCCTCGCGCAGCGATTCCACCGTGTGCTGCGCGAAGTAGCCGATGCGCAGGTCCGGGTGGCCGCTGCGCTCGCCGGCCAGCAACGGCAGCTCGCCGACCAGCGACTTCACCAGCGTCGACTTGCCGGCACCGTTGGGGCCGAGCAGCGCGACGCGGTCGCCGGCTTCGAGGATGAAGCCGACGTTCTGGAGGATGGTGGTGACTGCCGGTGTAGGAGCGGCTTCAGCCGTGATCGGATCCTTCGGCGCACGACCATTTTCGTTCGCGGCTGAAGCCGCTCCTACAGGGTCGCCCATTCGATAGCCGCAGTCGGCATCCGCCAACCGCAACAGCGCGTGCGGCAGCCGGTCCGGCACCGGAAACTCGATCCGCAGCGCGCGCTCGACCCGCACCGCCTCGGTGCCTGCCAGCTTCTCCAGCCGCTTCATCCGCGACTGCGCCTGCTTGGCCTTGCTGGCCTTGGCCTTGAAGCGGTCGATGAAACTCTGCAAATGGGCGCGCTCGACCTGTTCCTTGTCGTGGGCGATCTGCTGCTGGCGCAGCTGCTCGGCGCGCTGTCGCTCGAACGCGGTGTAGTCGCCGGTGTACAGCTTCGCGCGGCCGTCGTGCAGGTGCAGGGTGTGGGTCGAGACGCCGTCGAGGAACTCGCGGTCGTGGCTGATCAGCAGCAGCGTGCCCGGGTAGCGCAGCAGCCACTGCTCGAGCCACAGCACGGCGTCGAGGTCGAGGTGGTTGGTCGGCTCGTCCAGCAGCAGCAGGTCCGACGGCGTCATCAGCGCGCGCGCCAGGTTCAGTCGCACGCGCCAGCCGCCCGAGAACGCCTTGACCGGCCGGTCATGCGTCTCGGGCGAGAATCCCAAGCCGTGCAGCAGCTTGCCGGCGCGGGCCGTGGCGTCGTAGCCGCCCAGCTCCTCGATGCGGTGGTGGGCCTCGGCGACGGCCTCCCAGTCCTCGTTGGCGAACGCGGTGGCCTCGGCCTGCAGTGCGGCGTGCACCGGGGCGTCGCCCGAGAGAACGAAATCCAGCGCGCGGTCGTCCAGCGCGGGGGTTTCCTGGGCGACGCTGGCGATGCGCACGCGGCTGGGCACGTCGATGTCGCCACGGTCGGCTTCGACCTCGCCCTGGATGGCGGCGAACAGCGACGACTTGCCGGTGCCGTTGCGGCCGATCACGCCGACGCGCCAGCCCGCATGAAGGGCCAGGTCGACGTTGGACAACAGCAGCCGTTCGCCACGGCGGAGGGCGAAATCACGAAAAGCAATCATCCGGCCATTGTACGTGCCGGTCGTGGCGGAACCGGACCCGCGCCTTGCGCGCGGTGCCTGCCGCCCACATCCTGAACCGACCCACGCCAAGGACGCCCCATGCCCCACCACACCCCACTGATCGCGATCCTGGTGGCGGGCTTCGTGCTTGCGTTCATCTTCGGATCGCTGGCGCAGCGGCTGCGGTTGTCGCCGCTGGTGGGGTACCTGGTGGCCGGCATCATCGCCGGCCCGTTCACGCCCGGGTTCGTCGGCGACCAGGAGCTGGCGCCGCAGCTGGCCGAGATCGGCGTGATCCTGCTGATGTTCGGCGTCGGCCTGCACTTCTCGATGCGCGACCTGCTGTCGGTCAAGGCCATCGCCCTGCCCGGCGCGGTGGTGCAGATCGCGGTGGCCACGCTGATGGGCTGGGGCCTGGCGCGCTTCATGGGCTGGACGCACGGCGCCGGCATCGTCTTCGGCCTGGCGTTGTCGGTGGCCAGCACCGTGGTGCTGCTGAGGGCGCTGGAGGAGCTTCGGGTCGTGGAGACCCAGCGCGGGCGCATCGCGGTCGGCTGGCTGATCGTCGAGGACCTGGCGATGGTGCTGGCGCTGGTCCTGTTGCCGGCGATGGCGGGCTTCCTGCGTGGCGACGAGGGTGCCACGGGCGATATCGGCGGCGCGCTGCTGGCCACGTTCCTCAAGGTCGGCGGCTTCGTCGCCTTCATGCTGATCATCGGGCGCCGGGTGATCCCCTGGATCCTCGAGCGCGTCGCCGGCACCGGCTCGCGCGAGCTGTTCACCCTGTGCGTGCTCGCCATCGCGCTGGGCGTGGCGTTCGGGTCGGCGGAGATGTTCGGCGTGTCGTTCGCGCTGGGCGCCTTCTTCGCCGGCATGCTGCTCAATGAGTCGGAGTTCAGCCACAAGGCGGCCAACGACACGCTGCCACTGCGCGATGCGTTCGCGGTGCTGTTCTTCGTGTCGGTGGGCATGCTGTTCAACCCGATGATCCTGGTGGAGCGCCCCCTCGAGGTCCTCGCCACGTTCGCCATCATCGTGCTGGGCAAGTCGCTGGCGGCGTTCTGGATCGTGCGGGCCTTCGGCAAGCCCAACTCCACTGCGCTGGTGATCTCCGCGGCGCTGGCGCAGATCGGCGAGTTCTCCTTCATCCTCGCCGGCCTGGGCGTGTCGCTGGACATCCTGCCCGAGACGGGCCAGGACCTGATCCTGGCCGGCGCGCTGCTGTCGATCATCGTCAATCCGCTGCTGTTCGCGTGGGTCAAGCGGGTGCAGGCCGCGGAGGAGCTGGCGGGCATCGACACCGCGCCGCAGCCGATGGTCAGTCCGCCGATCCCCGAGGACATCGAGAACCACGTCATCCTGATCGGCCACGGCCGCGTCGGCAGCGAACTGGGGCGCCTGCTGACGGAGAGGCACGTGCCGGTGGTCGTGATCGACGGCGAGGACGACCTGGTCGACCGCGCACGCGAGGCCGGGCTGCCCGCCATCCGCGGCAACGCCGTCAACGAACGCGTGCTGCTCGAGGCCCAACCCGAGCGCGCCAAGACCGTACTCGTGGCCATCCCCAACGTGCTCGAGGCCGGCGAGGTGATCGCCAATCTGCGCAAGCTCAACCCGGGACTCACCATCGTGGCGCGCGCGCACTCCGACGCCGAGGTCAAGCACCTGCTGGAGCACGGCGCCGACGCTGCGGTGATGGCCGAGCGCGAACTCGCCCACAGCCTGGCGGAGATGGTGATGGCCACCCCGCCCTACCGGGGCGACCACCACCTGCCGCCGGCGGTGGCGTAACCCGACAGCCTTGCAGGAGCGACGTAAGTCGCGACACGCCAGCCGGTTCGCGATCGCGACTCACGTCGCTCCTACAGTAGATGGAACCGCATTCTGTAGGAGCGGCTTCAGCCGCGATCGTGGAACCATGCGCCCGCTTGGCGAGCTAATCGCGGCTGAAGCCGCTCCTACAGGATCCCGAGGCGACGCAGCGATGTCGCTGCGTCGCGCGGCCCATCAGCCCTTGTCGAACACCAGCTCCCCGCCCTTCGCCTCCACGCGCACCGTATCGCCGCTGGCGAACTCGCCGGCGAGGATGCGCTGCGCCAGCGGGTTCTCCAGCTGCTGCTGGATCGCGCGCTTGAGCGGGCGGGCGCCGTAGACCGGGTCGAAGCCGACGTTGGCCAGCAGCGCCAGCGCATCGTCCGACAGCTGCAGCTTCAGGCCGCGCTCGGCCAGCCGCTTCTCCAGCCCCGCCATCTGGATGCGCGCGATCGAACGGATCTGCGCCTTGTCGAGCGGGTGGAACACGACGATGTCATCCAGCCGGTTGATGAACTCGGGACGGAAGTGGCTCTGCACCACGCCCATCACCGCGGCCTTCATCTGCGTGTAGCCCGCCGCCGCGTCTCCGCCACTGTCGGACATCTCCTGGATCATCTGCGAGCCGAGGTTGGACGTCATCACGATGACGGTGTTTCGGAAGTCGACGGTGCGGCCCTGGCCGTCGGTCAGGCGGCCGTCGTCGAGCACCTGCAGCAGGATGTTGAACACGTCCGGGTGGGCCTTCTCCACCTCGTCCAGCAGGATCACGCTGTACGGACGGCGACGCACGGCCTCGGTGAGGTAACCGCCTTCCTCGTAGCCCACGTAGCCGGGAGGCGCACCGACCAGGCGCGACACGGCGTGCTTTTCCATGAACTCGCTCATGTCGATGCGCACCATCGCGTCGCTGGAGTCGAACAGGAACTCGGCCAGCGCCTTGCACAGTTCGGTCTTGCCCACGCCGGTTGGCCCCAGGAACAGGAACGAGCCCGACGGGCGGTTCGGGTCGGACAGCCCGGCGCGCGAACGGCGCACCGCGTCGGACACGACCTTGATCGCCTCGTCCTGCCCGACCACGCGTGCGTGCAGCTGGTCCTCCATCTTGAGCAGCTTCTCGCGCTCGCCCTCCAGCATCTTGGACACCGGGATGCCGGTCCAGCGCGAAACCACCTCGGCGATCTCCTCGGCGGTGACGCGATCCTGCAGCAGGGTGAAGCCCTTGGTTTCGGCCTCCTGCGCGGCCTTCAGCTGGGTCTCCAGCTGCGGCAACTGGCCGTACTGGATCTCGCTCATGCGCGCGTAGTCCTGCCGGCGCTGCGCGGCTTCCAGCTCCAGCTTGGCCGCCTCGATCTGTTCCTTGATCTTCGTCGCCCCCTGCAGCGTGGCCTTCTCGGCCTTCCAGATTTCCTCAAGGTCGTTGAACTCACGCT
>MIDV01000073.1:41076-42326 GCA_001830245.1 Lysobacterales bacterium RIFOXYA1_FULL_69_10
CCTCGCCGTCCTCGAGCACCAGCACCGAGGCCCCCGGGACCTGACCGGTGTAGTCGCGCATCCAGGCATCGATCGTTTCTGCGCGCGTGGCGGCGTGTGCGCCGGTCGACATCATCGCCATCCCCAGTAGCCAGGTCGCTTTCATCGTGTTCCCCCGTTTCGCGCCGTGTCCGGTCCCGGTCAGTCCAGGGCGGCTTCCGCGCGCAGTTGCCGCTCGCGTTCGCGTCCCAGATAGCGGCGGATGCCGTGGCGCATCAGGTACAGCAGCGGAATCAGCGCGATGGCCGCCAGCATCTTGTAGGCGTAGTTGACGGTGCTGACCGCCAGGAACAGCGACGTGGGCCACTTCTGCGGCCCCAGCACGAAGGCGACGTAGATCACCACGAAGCTGTCCACCAGCTGCGAGATCGCGGTCGAGCCGGTGGCCCGCAGCCACACCCAGCGCTCGCCGGTGGCCACGCGGATGCGGTGGAACACCGACACATCGATCAGCTGCCCCACCAGGAACGCCAGCACCGAGCCGGCGATGGTCCACATGCCCTGGCCGAAGATCGCGGCGAAGGCTTTCTGGTAGTCGGGCACGCCCTGCGCCTGTGCCGCCTGCACCCACCAGCCGGCCGGCGCCAGGGCGATGGCCGCGAAGGCGAACAAAAAGCCGTACACGATCAATGCGACGGCCAGCCACGAGATGAGGCGCACGCCGCGCCTGCCGAAGAATTCGTTGATGGTGTCGGTCAGGATGAAGACGAACGGCCACAGCAACGTGCCCGCGGTGAAGCTGAGCGAGCCCGTCTGGCCGAACAGGTTCCACTCCAGCGGCGCGATGCCCAGCGTGTCCTCCAGCGCGAAGATCTTGACGCCGATGAACTCGGCCAGCACCGCATTGGCGCAGAACACGGCCGCCAGCACGATGAACAGGCGCACCGCGCGATCGTCCAGTGTGCGCGCCGCGTGCATGACTCAGCGGTCCCCCGCGCGGGTGAAGGGCATGGCGTCCGGCGCCACCGCGCCGCCGGAGATGATGAAGCTCATCGCCTGGTCCACTGTCCAGTCTGTGGGGGTGAGCAGTTCGACCGGCACGATCTCCAGGTAACCCGATGTCGGATTGGGCGTGGTGGGCACGTAGACGGCGGCCAGTTCGCGCCCGCTGCCTTCCTCGCGGATCACGCGCGTCACCAGGCCGACCGATTTCATGTCCCGGTGCGGAAAGTCGATCAGCACCACGCGCTGGGTACTGCCGGGCTTGGTCT
>MIDV01000074.1 GCA_001830245.1 Lysobacterales bacterium RIFOXYA1_FULL_69_10
CCCTGCGCATCCCGCACCACGAACGGCAGCACGCGCCCGTCCGCCTGCGCCGCCAGTGCCGCCTCCACACCCTGCGCATCCCGCACCACGAACGGCAGCACGCGCCCGTCCGCCTGCGCCGCCAGTGCCGCCTCCACATAGGCGTCCACCCGGGCCGCCGTCGGCACCTGGGTGAACCACAGCGCGGCCAGCGCATCCCCGGCCAGGGCCGCACGCAGCCCGTCGACATGCGCGGGCGCCATCGGTTCCAGGCGCGCGTGCCGCCCCGACAGGGTGGGCACCTCACGCCATGCGGGCGGCAGGTCGTCGATCGCCATGGTCAGTCCTTCAGGGTCGGCTGGCGCGTGCGGCAGTGGGCCACGCAGCGCTCGATGTCGGCGAAATCCTCGATGCCGTACCAGAACACCTTCCACTTCTCCTGCTTGTAGCAGCCATCGGATTCGGCGTAGTAGAAGATGTTCACCTGGTTGTTGTGGCGCGAGCGCCAGAACAGCTGCGGGTTCTCCTCGCGCATCACGTGCCAGACCGCGCGCCCCAGGCCCTCGCCCTGCGCATCGTCCAGCACGGCGAACTTGTCCAGGTAGGCGAAGCCTTCCTCCCGGGTGAGGATCAACGCGGTGCGGTAGTTCTCGCTGATGTAGACGCGGTAGGGCGTGGTGCGCTGGAAGTAGTCCGGCACCAGGGTGCGGCCGAAGCTGGACTCGATCAGCGTCTTCAGGCGCGCCAGGTCCACGCCCTCCCAGCCGCCCTCGAACCGCAGCACGCGCTCGCCGCGCCGCACCAGCGTGCCGGAGCCGCGGTGGGTGAACAGCTCCTTGGCCAGTTCGGCGGGCTTGGTGATGGAGACCGACGAGGTCAAGGGCAGGCGGTCCAGCAGGTCCTTGATCTGTTCGATCTTCACCCGCATGCCGCCATTGATCCAGGGCTGCGCCATCAGTTCGTCGTACTCGGTCGACAGGTTGATGGAATCGATCACCCGTCCCTCCGCATCCAGCAGGCCGCCGGTGCCGGTCAGGAAGATGATCTTGTACGGCTGCAGCACCTGCACCAGTTCGTTGGCGGCGAAGTCGGCGTTGATGTTGAGGATCTGCCCGCCGACGGTTTCGCCCATGCTGGCGATGACGGGGATGGAGCCGGCCTTCAGGCTGGCCTCGATCGGCGCCTGGTTGATGCGGGTGACATCGCCGACCAGCCCATAGGTGGCCTGGTCCTTGAACTCGGCCTCGAACACGCCGGACACGATGGAGGTGGCGCGCGCGCCGACCTGCTGCAGCGCTTCCACCAGGGCCAGGTTCTGCTGCAGGAACACCTTGCGCACGATGGCCAGCACTTCGGGCGTGGTCACGCGCAGGCCGTTGACGGTCTGCTTGGTGATGCCCGCCGCGGTCATTTCCTCGTCCAGCTGCGGCCCCGCGCCATGCACGACGATGGGGGTCAGGCCGACTTCCTGCAGGAAGGTCAGCGAGGACGTCAGCGACTCCAGGTCGTCGCGCAGCACGGCGCCACCGACCTTCACCACCGCGAAGCGCTTGGCGTCCAGCTGCGAGAAGCGCTTGACGTACTGGGAGATCTCCTTCGCGCTGGCCATGCTGGACAGCAGGCGGATGATGGTCTGCCGGGTTTGCTT
>MIDV01000075.1 GCA_001830245.1 Lysobacterales bacterium RIFOXYA1_FULL_69_10
CAGGCGCAGCCCGGGCACCTGCTCGGCCATCACCTGGCACAGCTCCAGGCAGCCGAGGTGTCCGGTGACGATCAATCCGCCCTGCCCCGACCTGACCCGCGCCAGCACGCCCTCGCGGTGCATGCGCACGCGATCGACCGGGTAACGGTGGCCCAGCGCCAGGATCTTGTCCAGCAGCGTCTCGGCGAACATGGCGAAGTGGTGCAGGCTGTGCCGCATGCCGGGCGGTTCCGCCGGCACCCCCATGTGCGCGTGGGCGCGCCGCAGGTACTGCAGCGATGCGCGGCGCGCGGTGCCGTTGAGCAGCCAGTGGACCAGGACCACCGGATACACGCAGAGACGGAAGGGCCAGCGTCCCAGCCAGCGATGCACCGCGCACAGCAGCAGGATGCCGCCGACCGAGGTGGATTCGCCGATCTCGGCCCAGTGCTGGCCGCGACCGCTCACGATGCCACCGCCGCACGGCGCACGAGCAGGCGCGGCAGGCGGCGCAGCATGCCGAAGAACAGGCGCGCATGCATGCGGCTGATGCGGGCGTTGTCGCGCCAGACGTCGAAGTGGGAAACCCCGTCCAGCGGATACGTCACGCGCGTGGGCAGGTTGCGGACCACGACGCCGCGCCAGAACAACCGCACCAGCACCTCCACGTCGAAGTCCATGCGCAGGCCGATGGTCTCCTCATCCATGAGTCGCAGCACCGGCGGCAGCGGGTACACGCGGAAGCCGCACATCGAATCGCGGATCGCGAACGACAGGGTGTTGATCCATACCCATACATGGGTGAGATAGCGGCCGTACAGCCTGCCCTTGGGCACGCTGGCGTCGTAGAGCGGAACGCCGCAGACGACATCGTCCGGATGCGCGCGGGCCAGCGCGAGGAACTTCGGGATGTCGGCCGGGTCGTGCTGTCCGTCCGCATCGATCTGCAATGCGTGGGAGAAACCCTCGCCGCCCGCCTGCCGGAACCCGGCAAGCACCGCGCCGCCCTTGCCCCGGTTCGCCGGCAACCGCAGCAGCCGCACGCGCGGTGCATGCAATGCCGCCAGCCGGTCCAGTTCGCGCGCGCAGGGCGCGCCCGAACCATCGTCCACCAGCAGGCAGGGCACGCCGGCGGCCAGCACGCCCTCCACCATCGTGGCGATGGCGTGCTCGTGATCGAACACGGGGATCACCACCAGCGGATTGAAACCGGTCGGGGCCGGCGCCTGTTCACTCGCCATCGTCGAACACCACCCGGCCGCTGGCGTGCGGACCGTGCACGGACGTGTAGCGGAACAGCAGCGTGCAGCGCTCGGCCTGCCAGTCCAGCTGCAGATGGATCGTGTCGCCCGGACGCGCCACGCGCTGGAATTTCAGCGCCTCCATGCGCAGGAAGCGCGAAGGGATGGCGAACGCCTCGCGCGCAAGCTGGACCGCCCAGTCCAGCTGGGCCACGCCGGGCAGGATCGCGGCCTGGGGGAAGTGCCCGTCGAACACGGCCAGCGACGCATCCAGCGGCAGTTCGACCAG
>MIDV01000076.1 GCA_001830245.1 Lysobacterales bacterium RIFOXYA1_FULL_69_10
GCCCTGCGGCGACTCCAAAGGCACGAAGCGGGCATCGGCGCCGCCGTCGCGCAGGCCGTCGGCGATCTCCTGCTGCTGTTGCAGCGGGAACAGGATGTCGGTGTGCACGCCGATGGCCAGCGCCTTCTCCACGCTGATCTTCGCCAGACCGGCGCGCGTCTGGCCTTCGCTCGGGCCGCCGCGGCGCTCGCAGTAGTCGCCCACGTCGAACCAGTCCATCGAGCGGCTCAGGTAGAGGTAGCAGTTGGGGTCGAATCGGCGCACGAAGCGGCGGGCATGGGCTTCCAGGTAGCTTTCGACCTCGAACTCCAGCCCGAACGGCTCGTCGTCGGCGCGGTCCGAATCCAGCCTCACGCGACCGAAGCGGCCGTCCCATTCGAGCGCCGAGCGGTAGGTGATCACACCCAGCTTGCGCGCCATGCGCATGCCCGATTCGGGGTACTGGTCGTCGTCGTAGTCGCCGCCGTTCCACTGCGGGTCCAGCCGGATCGCCTCGCGCTGCAGGGAGCGGATCGCGATGGAGAACGGCAATGCGCGTGCCGCGCCGGAGATGTTGATGTGGCTGCGGGCAATGCCGGGATGGCGCACCAGCAACGCCAGCGCGGTCATGCCGCCCATCGAATTGCCGATCACGCACGCCAGGCGTTCGATGCCGAGTTCGCGCACCACGCACAGCGCGGCTTCGGCGCCGTCCTCGATCGAGAGTTCGGGAAACGACAGCCGGTAGGGTGCGCCGGTGGCCGGATCGACCGACGCCGGGCCGGTGGTGCCCTTGCAACTGCCCAGCGAGTTGACGCACACGACGAACCAGCGGTCGCTGTCGATGGGCTTGCCCGGACCGACCATGGCCTCCCACCAGCCCGGCCCGGGGTTGGATTCGTTGGCGGCGGCGTGCGCGTCGGGCGAGAGCCCCGTCAGGATCAGCACGGCGTTGTCGCGTGCCGCGTTCAACGCGCCCCAGGTTTCGTACGCCACCCGCGCGCCGTGCAGCGCGCCACCGCGCCGCATCGGGAACGGATCGGGCAGGGCGACGAAGCGGGTACCGGGCGGGATGAATTCGGTCATGCCGGGCGGATCCTTCTGGCGGCGTGGCGTCACGGGCCCGGCATTGTGCCTCGTTACCCCGGGGCGGTCAGCGGACCGACATCCTCGATCAGCGCACCACCTGGTCGATGAGCAGTGCGATGCGCGACCCCGGGCCGGGGGTGGCGTGCAACGGCGCGGACGTGAAGTCGCCGGCCTGCGCGGCGGCATCGCCACTGGCGGACACGCGGGCAACGACCTCCACCGTGTCCAACTGGGACAGCTTGAGCGTGGGCATAGGGCTGTCGCCATCGTCGAGCGTCACCACCGTCGGCAACGCGGACACCGGCAGCCGCTCCACGGCCACGGGCATCGGCGGGCCTTCGGTTTGGCGGGCGATGACGTACACGACAGCGCCCTCGGGCAGGCGCATGGCCAACTGCGGATCGAGCGACACGCTGACGGTGATGCCCGGGCCTGCGTCCGCCGGCCGCTCGGGCGTGGCCGCGACCGCGGCCGGCAATGGCGACAGACCGGCTTCCTTGCGGGCGATGTCGATCTGCTCGCGCAGCGGCATGGCCGTGGTGGCATCGACGATGCCCAGCAGCGGCTCCCACGTGGCGGCCGCCTCGGCATGCTGGCCGCGCTGGCGCTGGGCGATGCCCAGGAACCAGCGGCTGCGCTGGTGCATCGGCTGCACCTGCAGGGCACGCTGGAGCAGTTCAATGGCGGTGTCGTCGAAGCGACGGTTGTCAGCGGCCAGTGCACGCGATTCGGCGGCTTCGGCCAGCAGGTCGGCGTCGTCGGGCGCCAGCGCGACCGCGCGGGCGAACGCGTCGCGCGCGGAGATCGTCCGGGCTTCGGCGGCGTAGGCGCGCGCCAGCAGGCGCCAGCCCTCGGCCTGCGACGGGTCGCGCTCCAGTGCCTCTTCCAGGCTGGCGATGGCTTCGGGCAGCGTTTCGGGTGGGCGACGCTTGGCGGGGTCGAGCGCGTCGGGATTGCCGACCACCAGGTACAGCGTCGCGGCCAGCACGGCGAGCAGCGCGACTGCAGCCAGCCCCGGCACTCGCGCCTGCCGCCAAAGCGGCGCCGTCGCCCATGCCAGTGCGGCGACGGCCAGCAACGCGGCCAGGATTACGAACAGCGCCATCACCACTCCTGCCCGTCGTCGTCGGGCACCACGCGCGCGCCGCGGCGGCGCACCGCCAGGGCCACCGCGATGCCGCCGGCCAACAGCACCAGCGCCGGGCCGAACCACAGCAGCCAGGTGTTGGATTTCAGCTCGGGCCGGTACAGCACGAATTCGCCGTAACGCGCGACCAAGAACTCCTTGATCTCGTCGTCCGAGCGGCCGGACTGCATCAGTTCCAGCACCTCGCGGCGCAGGTCGTGTGCGATCTGCGCGTCGGAGTCGGCCAGCGACTGGTTCTGGCACATCACACAGCGCAACTCGGCGACCAGCGCGTGGAAGCGGCGCTCCTCGGCGGTGTCCGTGAACTGCAGCGGCGCGGGGTCGACGTTCGCCTGCGCCACGGCCTGCTGCGGAACCGTTGCCAGTGCGAGCAGCGCGCACAGCGCCAGCATCGCGGCATACATGCGTCGGGGGGCGCGAGTCCGGCTCACAGCGACTGCTCCGTCGGGATGCGTTCGACGGCGTCCAGCGCCGGCAACAGTTCGTCGCGGATGATCGCGTCGGTGATGGTGCCGACGTGCTTCCAGCGCACCACGCCGTTGGCGTCGACCAGGAAGGTTTCCGGCGCGCCGTAGATGCCCCAGTCGATGGCGGCGCGGCCGTCCGGGTCCACCAGCACCATCCAGTACGGGTTGCCGAACTGCTCCAGCCAGCGCAGCGCCTCGCCGTGCTCGTCCTTGAGGTTGTAGCCGATCACGCGCACGCGCTTGGTCTCGGCGAAACGCGTCAACACCGGGTGTTCGACCCGGCACTCCGGGCACCAGCTGCCCCAGACATTGAGCAGGTACGGCGCACCGCGCAGCTCCTGGCCGGTGACCATGCGCCCGGGCTCGTGCAGCAACGGCAGCGAGAACTCCGGCGCCGGACGGTCGATCAGCGCCGACGGCAGGGCGTCGCGTCCCGGGTTGCGGCTCATCCACACGCCGGCGGCCAGCAGCGCGCCCAGCGCGGCCACCACCAGCAGCGGCAGCCAGCGCGCGAGGGACGGTCGGGCGGTCGTGGGCTCGGTCATCGCGTGGACTCGGTGGCAGGGGTCAACGGCTTGCGGAAGCGGCGGTCGGTGGCGGTCACGAAGCCGCCCAGCATCATCAGCAGCGCGCCGGCCCAGATCCAGCGCACGAACGGCTTGACGTGCACCCGCAGCGCCCACGCGCCGTCGCCGAGGGGCTCGCCGAGCGCCACGTAGAGGTCGCGGGTGACGCCGGGGATCAGCGCCGCCTCGGTCATGACCTGTCCGCCAGCGGCGTAGGCGCGCTTTTCCGGGTGCATGACCGCGATGCGTTGCTCGCCGTCGAAGACCGTGACGGTCCCGCGGTCAGCCAGGAAGTTGGGACCCTGGACCTTCTCCACGCCGTCGAAGCGGAAACGGTAGTCGCCCAGGGTGACCTGGTTGCCCGGCGCCACGGCGACTTCGCGCTGGCGGTTGAGGCCTTCGGTCAGCAGCGCGCCGACCAGAAACACCGCGATGCCCAGGTGGGCGAGGATCATGCCCGCCATCTCCGGGGTGAAGCGGCCATTGGCGCGCAGGCGCGACCACACGAAGCGCAGCGTGCCGCCCGCCACCCACACCGCGCCGAAAATGCCCGCGGCCACTTTCCACGGGCCCTGCGGCGCCAGGAAGAACGCGGCTGCACCGGCGATCAGGGCGACCACCAGCCACGGTGCCAGCATCGCCAGCGGCCTGGATGCCTGCTCGCGCTGCCAGCGCGTCAGTGCACCGAACGGCACCAGCAGCACGAGTGGCGCCATCAGCAGGATGAACATCAGCGCGAAGTAGGGCGGGCCGACGGAGATCTTGCCGAGCCCCAGCGCGTCGGCCAGCAGCGGATAGAGCGTGCCGATCAGCACCATCGCGCACGCGGTAACCAGCAGCAGGTTGTTGGCCAGCAGCAGCGTCTCGCGCGAGGCCGGCGAGAACGGCTTGCCGTCATCGAGCGTGGACGGGGCACGCAACGCGTACAGCAGCAGCGAGCCGCCGATGACGAGGCCCAGGAACACCAGGATGAACAACCCGCGCGACGGGTCGGCCGCGAAGCTGTGCACGCTGGTCAACACGCCCGAGCGCACCAGGAACGCGCCGAGCAGCGACAGCGAGAACGTGGCGATGGCCAGCAGCAGTGTCCAGCTTCGGAAACTGCCGCGCTTCTCGGTGACCGCCTGCGAGTGGATCAGCGCCGCGCCGGCCAGCCACGGCATGAAGCTGGCGTTCTCGACCGGGTCCCAGAACCACCAGCCGCCCCAGCCCAGCTCGTAGTACGCCCACCAGCTGCCCAGCGCGATGCCCAGGGTCAGGAAGGCCCAGGCGATGTTGGTCCACGGCCGCGTCCAGCGCAGCCAGCGCGCATCGATGCGGCCATCCAGCAGCGCGGCAATGGCGAAGGCGAACGACACCGCGAACCCGACGTAGCCGAAGTACAGCATCGGCGGGTGGATGATCATCCCCGGGTCCTGCAGCAGCGGGTTGAGGTCGCGGCCCTCGATAGCCGCCGGCAGCAGCCGCGCGAACGGGTTGCTGGTGAAGATCAGGAAGGCCAGGAACCCCGCCGCGACCACGCCCATCACGCCCAGCACGCGGGCGATGACGGTAGCCGGAAGCGACCGCGAGAAGCGCGCCACCGCCGCGGTCCACAGTGCGATCACCAACGTCCACAGCAGCAGCGATCCCTCGTGCGAGCCCCACACCGCGGTGATGCGGTAGACCATCGGCAGCAGCGTGTTGCTGTGCTGGGCGACATAGCCGACCGAAAAATCCTGCGTGATGAACGCATGCGTCAGCAGGCCGTAGGCGATGGCGACCAGCGCCAGTTGCGCGTAGGCCGCGGGTCGCGCGACCGCCATCCAAGGCGCCACGCCGCGGTGCGCGCCGACCAGCGGCAGCACCGCCTGCAGCAGCGCGACCAGCAGGGCCAGGACCAGGGCGACCTGGCCGAGTTCAGGAAGCATCGGTTTCCGACCTTGAAATCCGGGGTGCAGGCACGGCGGGACCCGGCATCAGTAGCTGGCCCCTTCTTTTGCGGCATCCGAGGCCGGCGCATCGACGTCGTGCTTGCGGTGCGCCTGGCCCATCTTGTCGGCCACTTCCTTGGGCATGTAGGTCTCGTCGTGCTTGGCCAGCAGTTCCTCGGCGACGAACACGTCGCCCTGCATGCGGCCGGTGGCGACCACCGCCTGGTTCTCGCGGAACAGGTCCGGGAGGATGCCGGTGTAGGACACGGGCAGCTCGGCATCGCCATCGGTCACGCGGAAGCGCGCTTCCATCGAGCCGCTCGGCCGCTCGAAGGAGTCCTTGGCGACCATGCCGCCCAGCCTGAAGCGGGCGGTGCCATCGCCGACCTGCGGCCCGGCTTCGCCGGTCAGCACTTCGTTTGGCGTGTAGAGGTAGGCCACGTTGCGTTGCAGCGCCATCGCCACCAGCGTCGCGGCGATGCCGGCGGCGGCGACCAGCGCGAGGATCCAGATCAGGCGGCGGCGTCGGGTCGGATTCATCGGGTCAACTCGTTCGGATTCATGCCCGGTCGCGGGGCGGTGCGGGCGGCACGCTGGCGGGCGGCGCGATGGGCGCGCCTGATCTGCAGGCGTGGCGCGATGAACTCGTACGCCATCACCATCACGAACACGGCATAGGCCGCGACCACGTATTCCAGGTAGCTCACCGCGACGCCTCCGGCACCTGCGTCACCCACGCCTTGCCGGCCTCGCGCCGCAGGTTGTCTGCGCGCGCGCGCGCCAGCAGCGCGCCGAGGAACCAGAGCTTGGTGCCGATCACCATCCACGCCAGCGGCCAGACCATGCTGGCGTCCATGGAGGACTCACCGAACATGCGAATCGTCTGGCCCTGGTGCAGCGAGTTCCACCACACCACCGAGTAGCGGATCACCGGCAGCAGCACCACGCCGACGATGGCCAGCAGCCCGGCCGCGCGCGCGGCGGCGCGGCGGTCGTCGATGGCGTTGTACAGGCCGATCACGCCCAGATACAGGAACAGCAGGATCAGCTCGGTGGTCAGGCGCGGGTCCCAGTCCCACCACGTGCCCCACATCGGCTTGCCCCAGATCGAGCCGGTCGCCAGCGTG
>MIDV01000077.1:0-917 GCA_001830245.1 Lysobacterales bacterium RIFOXYA1_FULL_69_10
TTAGGGTCCGAGGTCGTTGTGTCAGGGTCGCGACCGAATGCGAGGGTCGCAACGGTCAAAAGCTTGAAATGCTTGCGGAAAGCACGACAGAGGCCGTATTCGTGAATACGCCCCCTTCAAGCCGGGCGCCTGATAGCACGGGGTTTTGCTGCTCGCAACATTGTGTGAAGGGGTGATGAAGCCGCACCCTGTCGCATCGGGTGTCGCACCCCGGTCATCCCTCCATGTGAAATCACGGGCCGACCTACCGACGAGAGCCGAGATGAAACCGCACCCGCTGCTGATCACCGCCGCCTGCGCCCTCCTGGCGCCCTGCGTCGCCGCCCCGTCGCACGCCCGAGCCGGCGGCCTGACCGCCCCTGCGGATGCTCCCCGCTCCGTGCGGCTAATGAGCTACAACATCCGCTATGACGCGCCCGACGACACGCCGAACTGGCTGCAGCGCCGGCCGCACATGGCGCGCCAGATCGCCTTCTTCGATCCCGACGTCCTGGGGGTTCAGGAGGCGCTGATTCCGATGGTCGCCTATCTGGCCGATCAGGCGCCGGCCTATGACCATTACGGCGTCGGCCGCGACGACGGCGCCCAGGCGGGCGAGACGACGACCCTGTTCTGGCGCCGCGCCCGATTCGAGGCGGTCAGCACCCAGACCCTATGGTGCTCGCCCACGCCGGACCGTCCGTCCAAGGGGTGGGACGCCGCCCTGCCGCGCACCGTGACCCGCGTCGTGCTGCGCGACCGGGCCAGCGGCCGGCTTCTGGACGTGCGCAACGCCCACATGGACCATGTCGGCGCGGTCGCCCGTGAACAGTGCGCCGCCCTGGCCGCCGATCTGGCCCCGGCGACGGTCGAGGGGGCGACGGCGACGGTGGTGCTGATGGGGGATTTCAACGCCGGGCCGGACACGGCCCCCTATC
>MIDV01000077.1:939-1241 GCA_001830245.1 Lysobacterales bacterium RIFOXYA1_FULL_69_10
CTTCGTCGCTCCCGGCCTGTCGGTCGAACGCTACGGCGTACCCACCGATTCCTTCAGCGGCCAGGTGATCTCGGACCATTTCCCCGTGGTCGTCGATGTCGCGCCGGACGAAAAATGATCGCACAATTGAGGACCGGGGTGCGACCATTGCGCCGCCCCCGACCGCTTGATCGGAACCTGCGGCGGCCCTAGCGCTTAACGCTGACGCTTTTCCACCTAGGACACCTAAATGCTCGACAGCATTACGCCCCTGCTCTCCGACCCGGCCGCCTGGGCCGCGCTGGTGACGCTCATCGTGATGG
>MIDV01000077.1:1249-2383 GCA_001830245.1 Lysobacterales bacterium RIFOXYA1_FULL_69_10
CTCGGCATCGACAACCTGATCTTCATCTCGATCCTGTCGAACAAACTGCCCGAGCATCAGCGCCAGAAGGTGCGGCGCATCGGCATCGGCCTGGCCCTGGTCATGCGCCTGGCCCTGTTGTCGATCATCGCCTGGCTGGTGGGCCTGGTTCAGCCGGTCTTCACCCTGATGGGCAACGAATTCTCGTGGAAGGACCTGATCCTGATCGCGGGCGGCCTGTTCCTGGTCTGGAAGGCCACCAAGGAGATCCACCACACCGTCGATCCCACGCCCACCCACGACGTGATGGACAAGAAGGACGTGATGATCACCAACGCCGGCGCGGCGATCTTCCAGATCATCCTGCTGGACCTGGTCTTCTCGATCGACTCCATTCTGACGGCCGTCGGCATGACCGAACACCTGCCGATCATGGTGGTGGCGGTTCTGGTCGCCGTGACCGTGATGCTGCTGGCCGCCGACCCGCTGGCCAATTTCATCAACGAGAACCCCAGCGTCGTCATGCTGGCCCTCGGCTTCCTGCTGATGATCGGCATGGTGCTGATCGCCGACGGCTTCGGCTATCATGTGCCCAAGGGCTATATCTACGCCGCCATGGCCTTCTCGGCCGGGGTCGAGGCCCTGAACATGCTGGGCCGTCGCTCCGCCACCAAGAAGGAAAAGGCCACGGCCGCCCGCGCCCAGGCCAACCAGGCCGAGGCCCGCGCCAGGAAGGCCGAGGCGGAAGCCGCCGCCGAGAAGGCCTGAGCCGATGATCCGCCTGTCGTCACGCCTCGCCGGCCTCGTCTCCGGCCTGCTGCTGGCGACAGGCGGCGGCCTTCCGGCCCGGGCCGAGGTTCCGGTCCAGGCCTATGAAGTCGTGCGCGCCTATCCGCACGACAAGACGGCCTTCACCGAGGGCCTCTTCTTCCACGACGGCGCCCTGTACGAGAGCACGGGCCTCTACCCCTCCTTCATCCGCCAGGTTCAGCTTGAGACGGGCGAGGTGGTGCGCCAGCGCGACCTGCCGACCGTCTATTTCGGCGAAGGCATGACCACGCTGAACGGCAAGCTCTACAGCCTGACCTGGCGCAACCACATCGGCTTCATCTGGAAGCTGGACGACTTCTCGCCCCTGGGCGGCTTCTCCTATCC
>MIDV01000077.1:2396-3028 GCA_001830245.1 Lysobacterales bacterium RIFOXYA1_FULL_69_10
GCCCTGACCACCGACGGGCGGCGGCTGATCATGAGCGACGGCACGGACCAGCTGCGCTTCCTCGATCCCGACACCCTGGCCGAGACCGGCCGGATCTCCGTCACCGCCGACGGCGAGCCGCTGGACCCGCCCGCGGGACTGGCGCTGATGCTGCACAAGCCGGTCGGCTACACGTGTTCCACCAAGGACGCCGGCCGCATCGTCTACGACCTGCTGCCCGCGCGGTTCCGCCTGCGCTCGCCGACGCTGTCCACCGTAGGCCGGCTGGACCGCGACACCAGCGGCCTGCTGCTGATGACCGACGACGGCCAGCTGCTGCACCGGATCGTCTCGCCGAAGTCGCACCTGCCCAAGGTGTATGAGGCAACGCTGGCGCAGGACCTGCGCGGCGATGAGGCGGTGCTGTTTTCCAGCGGCACGCTGCTGCTGGAGTCGGAGACCACGCCGCTGGCGCCGGCCACGCTGGAAGTGCTGGGCCCGCGGCACGCGCGCCTGACCCTGACGGAAGGGCGCTACCACCAGGTGCGCCGGATGTTCGCCGCCGCCGGCAACCACGTCGAGGCGCTGCACCGCCCGCGCGTGGGCGGGCTGTCGCTGCGCGATCTGCCGGCGGGCGAGTGGCGCGTGCTGGG
>MIDV01000077.1:3044-4407 GCA_001830245.1 Lysobacterales bacterium RIFOXYA1_FULL_69_10
ACGCTGTTCGACGTCGCCGTACCCCTGTAGGAGCGGCTTCAGCCGCGATCCGGAAGCCAAGCCTCACCGAACAATCCGGTCGCGACGGCAAATCGGAACCGTTGTAGGAGCGACGTAAGTCGCGACCGCGTCGCCTCGGGTAGTGGCGAATCGCGACTTACGTCGCTCCTACACGTACTCCGGGATTGCGATCGCGGCTGAAGCCGCTCCTACAGGTGGTGCAGACGGGTCTACTCGTCCTGCAACAGCCGCCGATACCCGTCCTCCCCCAGCTGCTCCAGCGTCGCCACGTTGCGCTCCACGATCACGTCCGGATCGGGGAAGGCGGCGACCGCGCGCTCGACGCTGGCCTCGCGCAGCAGGTGCAGGGTCGGGTAGGGCGAGCGGTTGGTGCAGTTGCCGGCATCGTCGGCATACGTGCCGGCGAACACGTAGTCCGGGTGGAAGCTGGCGACCTGGATCTCGCCTTCCAGGCCCAGCGCATCCACCGCCGCGTCGGCCTGGTCGAGGAAGTCGTTGTAGTCCATGAAGTCGGCCAGCACGTGCGGGTGCACGATCAGCGTGGTGTCGACGACATCGGGGTCGACGTCGGCCAGCCAGGCCAGCTCCGCGGCCAGCTCCTCCAGCAGCGCGTCGGGCGTGGTTGCCGCGCTCAGCACATAGCGCACCTGGTCCTTGGCGTGCACGGCCTTGGCGAACGGGCACAGGTTCAGCCCGATCACCGCGCGCTCCAGCCAGCGCCGCGTGGCGGCGATGGGGTCGGTGCCGGTGTCGGTGTCGAGCGGCGGCGCTGGAGGCATCTTCATTTGTCCCGGGGGGCGCTACCGCGGTCGCGCTCAATCACGGCGGCGCTCAGTCGCGACTGCTCTCAATCACGGAAGTTGTCGAACTGCAGCGGCCGCTCGAACTCGCCGGCCTTCAGCAGCGCGATGGCCGACTGCAGGTCGTCGCGCTTCTTGCCGTTGACGCGCAGCTTGTCGCCGTTGATCTGCGTGTCGACCTTGAGCTTGGCGTCCTTGATCGCGCCCTGGATCTTCTTGGCCAGCTCGAGCTCGATGCCCTGCTTGACCGTGATGGACTGGCGCGCACCGGCGAGGTTGCTTTCGACCTCGCCGAACTCCAGGCACCGCGCATCGATGCCGCGGGCGATCAGGCGCCCGCGCAGGATGTCTTCCATCTGCTTGAGCTGGAAGTCGCTGGGCGCGGACTGCTTGATGGTCGCGTCATCAAGCTCGAACTTCGCGTCGACGCCCTTGAAGTCGAAGCGCGTGGACAACTCGCGGTTGGCCTGGTCGACGGCGTTGGTCAGTTCGTGGCGGTCGACTTCCGAGACGATGTCGAAGGAGGGCATGGCTGGGCTCCG
>MIDV01000077.1:4493-7062 GCA_001830245.1 Lysobacterales bacterium RIFOXYA1_FULL_69_10
CTCCAGCGGCGGGGCGCCGGTATCGGGCGGTCGGTGGGGGGCAGCCGGCGCAGCCGCACGCGCACCGTTCCGGCCGGCGGCGCGGGGTGCGGGCGCGACGCGGGTTCGGCGAGCACCCGGCCCGCCGCGACGCCGCGCGACAGCAACGCCAGCCGGAACGCCTGGGCCTGTTGCAGCGACGACGGCGAGGTCGAAGGCGTGGATGCGGCTGGCGCCTCCTCGACGCTGATCGTCAAGCGCCAGTCGCGTTCGGCGTCGAGCAGCCGGGCCAGCGCGTCCAGCTGCTTCGCCGCCTCTGCCGGCAGTTCCCCCGAGCCGGTGTTGGCGGGAAGGGTCAGGGTGGCGTCTACCCCTTGCGCCAGGGCGCGGCGCCACTCCGACTCGGGCGCGGTGTCAGCCACGGGCGCGTTGCCGGGACGGGTGACGTCGGCGGTCGTCAGCGCGGCATCGTCCGGGCCGCGGGTGGTGACCGGCGGTGCGGCGGCAGGCGGGCTTTGCGACCCGGGCAGTGGGGGTCGTTCGCAACCTCCGGGCAGTGCCAGCACGAGCAGCGCGATCGACACGACCAGCCTCCTGCCGCCTCGACCGACAGGCGGGACGGCGGCACCGGATTGGCACGGCATGCGGGTCCCCGGGATGCGGCGGGCGGGATGGGCTTATCGAGGCGTACGCAAAACGGCGACGGGACCAGCCGCGCCCCGCTGCACCACGCGCGCCGACGGGTAAGCTGCCGGCCCGTCCTGCCGACCCTGCCGATGCCCCTGCTGCTCCTGCCGCTGTTGTTGCTCGCACTGGTCGCGTTGTGGGCGTGCCTGCTGCCGTTGGCGCTGCTCAACCGATACCGCCGCGGACGCGCGCGCCGCCGCGCGGTGGGCTGGGTCGTCGGCGGCAACGCCTGGCTGCTGGCGGGCGCGGCCGTGGCGTTCCTCGCCAGCGGCCTGGTACTGGGGCTGTGGCACCCGCTGGCACCGGCGGAGGCGGCCATCGGCCTGCTGTGTGGCATGGCGCTGGGCTGGCTGGGCCTGCGGCTGACGCGGTTCGAGGCCACGCCGCGGGGCTTCATGTACACCGCCAACCGCTGGCTGGTGCTGGGCCTGACCGTGCTGGTGGCGGCGCGACTCGCGCTGGCGCTGTGGCAGGGCTGGGACCTGTGGCAGGCGGATGCGGCCACCGCGCAATGGCTGGACGCGCAGGCCGGGCTGCTGCTGGCCGGCGGGCTGCTGATCGGCCACTACCTGGCCTATACCTGGGGCCTGCGGCAACGGCTCCGGCGGGGATGGATGCGATGACAACGACGACGACACCCGCCATGTCGCTCAATGCCCGCGCCGTGCTGGCGATGGCGCTGGCGGTGGGCTGCTTCTCGCTGATGGACGCGGGGCTGAAGCTGCTGACGGCGCAGTACCCGCCGTTGCAGGTGGCCGCGCTGCGCGGCGCGGCGTCGCTGCCGCTGGTGCTGGCGTGGGCGCTGGCGACCGCGCCGGCAATCACGCTGATACGCGTGCGCTGGCCGCTGCAGCTGATGCGCGGCGGGCTGGGCGTGGTGATGATGATCGCCTTCGTGTACGCGCTACAGACGCTGCCGCTGTCGACCGCCTACACGATCTTCTTCGTCGCGCCGCTGCTGATCACGGCGCTGTCGGTGCCGATCCTGCGCGAGCGCGTCGGCCCGCGGCGCTGGACGGCCATCGTGCTGGGCCTGGTCGGCGTGCTGGTGGTGCTGCGGCCGACCGGCGAGGGCATGTTCACGCTCGCAGGCCTGGCGGTGCTGGCGGCGGCCACGGCCTACGCGGTGTCGGCGATCGGTGTCCGGGTACTCGCGCGTACCGACAACGTGCAGTCGATGATGGTCTGGTTCCTGGTGGTGATCGCACTGGGCGCGGGCGCGCTGGCATGGCCCGGCTGGGTGCCGCTGCGCTGGGCCGACGGATGGCTGATCGCCGGCGTTGGCGTGATGGGCGCGCTCGGGCAGTACGCCATCACCGAGGCCTTCCGCATCGGCGAGGCATCGCTGGTGGCGCCAATCGAATACACCGCGCTGGTGTGGGGCGTCGGCCTGGACGTGGCGCTGTGGGGCGTGCTCCCCGACAGCGTGACTTGGCTGGGCGCGGCGATCATCGTCGCCAGTGGCCTGTACCTGCTGCGACGCGAACGCCTGCACGTGGAATCCGAGCATCCCTGACCGGTCGCGGCGCCAGAATCCGTACCTCGCGGCCACCTGGCGGGAAGCGCATCATCGGGCTCCCGCCCGGAGACCGCCCATGCGCGCCACCTCCTGTTTCGCCGCCGCGGCCGCGCTGGCCTGCGGCGCTGCAACCGCGCAACCCCGTGTCGGCATCGCGCCGTCGGAAGTGGAAGCCCGCATCCTCGCCGCCGGTTACATCCGCGTGGACGACCTGCAACTCGACGGCGGCCTCTGGGAGGCGGACGCCCGCACCCGCGACGGCCGCTGGGTCGACGTGCGCGTCCATCCGGTGAGCGGCAAGGTCTACGTCGAAACCACGGTCTCCCGGCTGGAAGCGCAGGATGTCGAGGACCGGCTGGCGGAAGCCGGTTACAGCCGCGTCCA
>MIDV01000077.1:7119-38750 GCA_001830245.1 Lysobacterales bacterium RIFOXYA1_FULL_69_10
CGTTTCGTCGTGCATGGGTTGATGCGATGCGATGGGTTAGAACCGCGCGCCTACGCCCACGCCGAGGATGACCGGGTCGAGTTCGGCCTCGCCGGCCTTGACGCCGTCCAGCTTCACGTCCGAGTCGCCCTGCAGGTAGCGCACGTCGGCGCGCGCGAACCAGGTCGGGTTGATGTTGACGTCGACGCCGGCGGTCGCCATCGCGCCCTTGGCCGTCTCCACGCCGATGCGCTGGCCGGCCAGTGCGCCGCTCGGCTCGGCAGTCTCGCCGTCGTAGTTCTGCTCGTAGTAGCCCAGGCCCACGAACGGGCGGACCGTGCTGTCGGCCTGGCGGAAGTGGTACTGGCCGCTCACCGCGTAGGGCTGCGCCTCGACGCTGCCCAGCTTCTGGCCTTCGCCGTCGCGCACGCGGTGGCTGAACTTGTCGGCCGCGCCCCAGGCTTCGACCGCGATGTTGTCGTTGATGTAGTAGCTCGCGCTCAGCGTGCCGGCGCCATCACCGTCCAACTGGGTGCGGGCACCGTCGATCTCGGGGTTCCGGGTGGGCTCGGACAGGGCATAGCCGCCGACCACGGCGAAACGCTTGCCGCTGGCGGTGTCGGTGGAGGCGTCCTGTGCGAAGGCGGCCGGGGTGATGGCCAGGGTGCCCAACAGGGCCAGGGTCAAATGACGAATGCGGATCATGGAGAGAACTCCTCGTTCTAATGTGTGCGCCGACCGCGTGGGGGAATGGGGTGTGCGGGCGACGCGACGCACGCTATCGCCGTGAAAATGAATCGCGTTTTGCCCGGACGCAGGTACGCGATGCCGGCACCGGCCGGTGCCCACCGGTGCACCGGGTGGCGCGCCACTACCGGACGGCGATGAACCTGCGTTGAGCGGTTCCGCGGCGCCGTCGCGACGATGCAGAGTCGGGCGCCCGGAGCGGCGTGAGGGGGCCGTCAAAGACACTCGCCGAAGGGCCCAACCGCGCGGGCCGGCCGGTGCGGGGTGCCGAACACGGGCCACTCGACCGGTGGCTGAACATCCGCAGGCGCACGGATCGCGGTCGACCCCACGGAGCGCGAATCGCGGCGTGCGCGCAGCACCGGCGCGCCTGCAACCGCGACTGAATCCAGCGATCGGGTCGCGGGGCCGGGGCGGCCTCGCCGGCATGCGCGATTGGCGCGGTCATCCCGCACCGGCCACAATACGGGTTTCGCGCATGGCGGAGCCCCACGATGGCTGAGTTGAAGGAAGCACGCGTCCCGGATATCGGTGACTTCGACGCGGTGCCGGTGATCGAGCTGCTGGTGTCCGTGGGCGACACCGTCAAGCAGGACCAGGGGCTGGTCACGCTGGAATCGGACAAGGCCACGATGGAAGTCCCCGCGCCGTTCGACGGCGTGGTGCGCGAGGTCCGGGTCAAGGTAGGCGACGACATCGGCGAGGGCACCGTGGTGGCGATGATCGAGCCGGCCGGTGGCGACGCCGGCTCGGATGGCGCGGGCAAGGGCGAGGCCGGCAAGGGTGAGGCCAAGTCCGAAGCCGCATCCAAGGACGACAAGGCACCGGCGGCCAAGCCGGAAGAAAAAACCGCGGCGGCCGAAACCGGGACGCAGGTCGAACCGGTGTCCACGCCCCGCGAATCCGACCGCATCGCCGCGCGCGAAACCGCCGGCGGCCAGCGCAGCGAGCCGCGCTCCCCGCCGGTCGCCTTCGATGCCGGCGAGTTGATGCCCGACCGTGTGCCTTACGCCAGCCCGGCGGTGCGCCTGTTCGCGCGCGAGCTGGGCGTGGACCTGTCGCGCGTGACCGGCAGCGAGCGTGGCGGCCGCATCTCCCGCGAGGACGTGCAGGGCTTCGTCAAGCAGGCCATGCAGAGCGGCCAGGGCGGTGCGGCAGGCGGCGGCGTCGCGGCATCGGCTGGCGGTGGCCTGAACCTGCTGCCGTGGCCGAAGGTCGACTTCAGCAAGTTCGGCGAGACCGAGACGCGCGAGCTGTCGCGCATCAAGAAGCTGTCGGGTGCGAACCTTGCGCGCAACTGGGCGATGATCCCGCACGTCACGCAGCACGACGATGCCGACATCACCGAACTGGAAGCGCTGCGCGTCGCACTCAACAAGGAAAGCGAGAAGCGCAAGGACGGCACCAAGCTGACCATGCTGGCGTTCCTTATGAAGGCCTCTGTCAGCGCGCTGCAGCAGTATCCGGACTTCAACGCCTCGCTCGACGCCAGCGGCGAGACGCTGGTGCTCAAGAAGTATTTCCACATCGGGTTTGCCGCCGACACGCCCAACGGGCTGGTGGTGCCGGTGGTGCGCGACTGCGACAAGAAGGGCGTCATGCAGATCGCGCGCGAGACCGGTGAGCTGGCCGCCAAGGCGCGCGAGGGCAAGCTCGGGCCGGCCGACATGAGCGGTGGTTGCTTCTCGATCAGCTCGCTGGGCGGCATCGGCGGCACCTCGTTCACGCCGATCGTCAATGCCCCGGAGGTGGCGATCCTGGGCGTATCCAAGTCGGCGATGAAGCCGGTGTGGGACGGCAAGGCATTCCAGCCGCGCCTCATGCTGCCGCTGTCGTTGAGTTACGACCACCGCGTGATCGACGGCGCGGCGGCCGCGCGCTTCACCGCGACCCTGGCCCAGCTGCTGGGCGACCTGCGTCGCGCGCTGCTCTGACGCTTCGATGGGGACGGCCGCGCCCGGCGATCGGCTTGAGGAGGCGGGCGAGCGCGTGCGCGATTCCGCGCACGAAGGGCTCGATCACGCCAAGGACGTGCTGGATTACGAGCTGATCCCCATCGAAGGCATGAGCCTG
Organism: Lysobacterales bacterium RIFOXYA1_FULL_69_10; assembly: GCA_001830245.1. Taxonomy (GTDB): domain Bacteria; phylum Pseudomonadota; class Gammaproteobacteria; order Xanthomonadales; family Xanthomonadaceae; genus Lysobacter_C. Next base: position 9,919 of record MIDV01000077.1, read on the forward strand.
GCGTTGGGGGACCTGCTGGGCGCCGTGCTCGCGCTGGTCGCGGTGTGGTTCGTATCGGTGCTGGCCCGGCGCGCGCTGGCGCGTTACGGCCGCCGCGCCGGGACCAACGCCGCCTCGCTTTATACGGTCTCGCGGCTGGTGCACTACGTGCTACTGGCCGTTGGCGTGCTGCTGGCGCTGGAACTGGCGGGCATCCCGGTCGGCAAGTTCACCGTGTTTGCCGGCGCACTTGGCGTGGGCCTGGGTTTCGGCCTGCAGGCGATCTTCAACAACTTCGTGTCGGGCCTGATCCTGCTGTTCGACAAGTCGCTCAAGGTCGGCGATTTCGTCGAGCTCGATGCCGAACTTCGCGGCACCGTGCGCGACATCAACATCCGCGCCACCCGCATCACCACCAACGACAACATCGACATCCTGGTGCCGAACTCGGAGTTCGTGAGCGGCCGGGTGGTCAACTGGACCCATCGCGAAACCCGGCGGCGCCTGCGCGTGCCGTTCGCGGTCGCATACGGCGTCGACAAGGAACGGGTGAAGAAGGCGGCGCTGGAAGCCGCCTCGCGCGTGCCGTTCACCCGCGCGATGGAAGGCGACGACCGGCCGCAGGTGTGGCTGGTGGGGTTCGGCGACAGCGCGGTGGAGTTCATCCTGGCGGTCTGGCTGACCGAAGAAGCCGCGCGCCGGAATGCCGCGATCAAGGCCGCCTACCTGTGGGAGCTGGACACCTCGCTGAAGGAGCACGGCATCGAGATCCCGTTCCCGCAGCGCGACCTGCACCTGCGCAGCGCGTTCGGCCTGCAGGGCGATGACGCGTTGGAACTGTTGCGGGGTTCGCGCGGCGATGGCGGCGGCGTGCGTCGCCCCGCGGCGCCTGCCCCGGCGGAGGCCGCGTCCCCGCCGATGAGCGAGCGAGAGCGCGCCAAGCTGTCGGGCAACGACGCGCAGGAAGATGCACAACGCGAAATCGAGCGCGAGGCCAAGGTGGCCGCGCGCGATGAGAACGACCCCGCCGCGCCCGGCACGGCGCGCGACTGACGAGGAGTGGCAGGCATGGCAGAGATCGAGGTCAAGGTTCCCGACATCGGCGATTTCGACAGCGTCCCGGTGATCGAGTTGCTGGTGGCGGTGGGCGACACCGTCGCGGTCGACCAGGGGCTGGTCACGCTGGAATCGGACAAGGCGACGATGGAAGTGCCTTCGAGCGCGGCCGGCGTGGTCAAGTCGCTGAAGGTGAAGGTCGGCGACAACGTGGCCGAAGGGGCGGTGATCGCGGTGCTGACCGCCGAGGGCGAGGGCTCGGGCAAGAATGCTTCGCCCCCCTCTCCCGGCGGGAGAGGGGCTGGGGGAGAGGGTTCGGGATCGGAAGTTGCTGCAGGTGCGATGCAGTCGCCGAAGCAAGGCGCGGGGAAGTCGGAGGGGCCATCAAATGACACCGCTCCGTCGCACCCTCTCCCCAACCCCTCTCCCGGGGGGAGAGGGGCTCCAGGCGGAGCATCGTCGTCCGGCCCCAAGCCGGCCGATGCCACCGGCCGCAATGCCGACATCGAGTGCCGCATGCTCGTCCTCGGTGCCGGTCCCGGTGGTTACACCGCCGCGTTCCGCGCCGCCGACCTCGGCCTGGATACGGTGCTGGTCGAGCGCTACGACAGCCTCGGCGGCGTCTGCCTCAACGTCGGCTGCATCCCCTCCAAGGCGCTGCTGCATGCGGCCGCGGTGGTCGACGAAGCCGCGCACGCGTCCGACTACGGCATCGATTTCGGAAAGCCAAAGATCACGCTCGACAGGCTGCGCAAGTACAAGGAAAAGGTCGTGGGGCAGCTGACCAAGGGCCTGGCCGGCATGGCCAAGCAACGCAAGGTGCGCGTGGTCGCAGGCACCGGCACGTTCCTCTCCGCCAACGAGATCGAAGTGGCGGGTGCAGACGGCAAGCGCACGCTGGTGCGCTTCGAGCAATGCATCATCGCCGCGGGTTCGCAGGCGGTGAAGCTGCCGATGTTCCCGTGGGACGACCCGCGCGTGATGGACTCCACCGACGCGCTGGAACTGGCCGAGGTCCCTAAGAAGCTGCTCGTCGTCGGCGGCGGCATCATCGGCCTGGAGATGGCGACGGTGTACCGCGCGCTGGGCAGCCAGGTCACGGTCGTGGAGTTCATGGACCAGCTGATGCCGGGCGCCGACAAGGACCTGGTCAAGCCACTCGCCGACCGCCTGAAGAAGCAGGGCGTCGCCGTCCACCTCAAGACCAAGGTGGTCGATGCCAAGGCGCAGAAGACCGGCATCGCCGTGACGTACGAGGGCGACAGTGCACCGGAGGCCAAGCTGTTCGACCGCGTGCTGGTGGCCGTGGGTCGCGCCGCCAACGGCGGCAAGCTCGACGCGGCCAAGGCGGGCGTGGAGGTCACCGAGCGCGGGTTCATCCCGGTCGACCGGCAGATGCGCACTACGGCGCCGCACATCTTCGCCATCGGCGACCTGGTGGGCCAGCCGATGCTGGCGCACAAGGCCACGCACGAGGGCAAGCTGGCCGCGGAGGTCGCTGCCGGCGAGAAGAAGGAATGGGTCGCGCGGGTGATCCCGTCGGTCGCCTACACCGACCCGGAGATCGCCTGGGTCGGCGTCACCGAAAACGAAGCCAGGGAGAAGGGCCTGAAGGTCGGCGTCGGCAAGTTCCCGTGGGCGGCCAGTGGCCGCGCCATCGGCATCGGTCGCACCGAGGGCTTCACCAAGCTGGTGTTCGACGAAGCCACGCATCGCATCATCGGCGGCGGCATCGTCGGCGTGCATGCGGGTGACCTGATCGCCGAAGTCGCGCTGGCCATCGAGATGGGCTGCGAGGTCGCCGACATCGGCCACACCATCCACCCGCACCCCACGCTCAGCGAGTCGGTGGGCATGGCGGCCGAGGTGTACGACGGCACGATCACTGATCTGTACATCCCCAAGCGCAAGTAGCGCGAGCGCCGGTGCGTGCTCGCACGGTGCCGATGGCGGTGCGGGCCGTTGTAGGAGCGGCTTCAGCCGCGATCGGTGCCCAAGGGCTCCGGAGCGCGGTGTTCGCGGCTGAAGCCGCTCCTACAGGCCGGTACTGTTGCGGACGCCGGAAAAGGCGAAGCCCCGGCGGATCAGGCCGGGGCTTCGGGGGCCGCCCACCGCTGCTTTTTGCCATTGACGAGGAGAGAGTGGCGGGGGGCGCACAGGTCTGACCGGGGTCGGCTCGAAAGGTTCCGGGGTTTTCGAGGTTTTTCCTGCGCCACGCAGGACGCGCGTCCTGACTGCGTCCCTCAGGCGGCCATTCGCGGCTGACCGGATGCCGCGCGGCGCCGCTCGATCCGCTTCCAGGCCTTCTCGTGCAGGTGGAACGCGACCGTGTTGCAGGCCGGCTCCACCAGCGCCAGCGCACCGCCGACCCAGACGCTGCCGGTCATGAGGTAGCCGACAAGGAACGCCACGGTGAAGTGCACCGCCGCAAAGCTGAGCGTCTTGTCCATGGCCGCGCCTCGGTGGGGGATGAGAACGGCTCCCATCTTCGTGGCGCCATGCCGGGCGGTCCAATCGATTGTCAGAGTCGCTGCGATAGGACGGGGCTATCACATCCGCGCCACGGCACCCGCTGCCTTCCCGTACGTGTGGCGGTTGCCCGCAGTGCTCACGCGCTCTATACTTTTGCGGCTCACCGGGGCGCTTTCGCCCGACTCCCGCGGTACCCGCGTGTACGATCCCTTGCAAGCAGGCCGACGCCTGGCACGCCGAACGGCGGCCTGGCAGGCCGGAACAACAGCGCTGCTGGCATTGGCGCTGCTGTCGCAGGGGGCTTCGCACGCGGTCGCGGCGGCGGTCGGAGGGGCGGCAATGCTGGTCGGCGGTGCACTCGCGGCGCGACTGATGGTCGGCGGCGGGGTGATGCCGGCCAATGCGGTGATGGCGCGCTGGTTCGCCGGCGTGGTGCTCAAGCTGGCGCTCGTATTCACCGTGCTGCTGCTGGGCCTGGGCGCATGGCGCCTGCCGCCGCTGGCATTGCTGGCGGGCATCGTGGTCGCGCTGCTGACGCAGCTGCTGGTCGCGGCCCGTCGCTGATCCAACAACACTTTCCACTATCTAATCGGGTTCAGGACACATGGCGGGCGAGGCGGAACTGACTCCCACCGGGTACATCCAACATCACCTCCAGAACCTGACGATGTCGGTCGGCGAGGGAAGTTTCTGGACGTTGCACCTGGATACCCTGATTACCGCGGTCCTGATGGGCCTGCTGATCGTATTCGCGTTCTGGACCGCCACGCGTAATGCCACGGCCGGCGTGCCCGGCAAGTGGCAGGCGTTCGTGGAGATCTGCCTGGAGTTCGTCGACCGCCAGGCCAAGGACACCTACCACGGACCCAGCAAGCTGGTGACGCCCATCGCGATCACCCTGTTCTTCTGGATCCTGATGATGAACCTGCTGAAGATGATCCCGGCGGACTTCATCGCGAAGCCTCTGGAACTCGTCGGCGTGCATTACTGGAAGCCGGTCCCGACCGCCGACGTCAACGCGACGCTCGGCCTGTCGATCAGCGTGTTCTTCCTGATGCTGTTCTTCGCGCTGCGCGCCAAGGGCCTGGGGGGCTTCACCAAGGAGTTCCTGACCGCGCCGTTCGGCAAGTGGATGATGCCGTTCAACCTGATCCTCAACATCGTCGAGTGGCTGAGCAAGCCGATCTCGCTGGCGATGCGACTGTTCGGCAACATGTTCGGCGGCGAGATCGTGTTCCTGCTGATTTGGGTCCTGGGCGGCGCGGGCATCATCGGCGCCTTCGCAGGCGGCCTGTTCGGCCTGGGCTGGATGCTGTTCCACCTGCTGGTGATCCCGCTGCAGGCCTTCATCTTCATGATGCTGTCGATCGTCTACCTCAGCCTTTCGGAAGACGCCCACTAAAGCCTGTCAAAAGGCACTGGGCGGCTCCCGCTGCACGACCTGTTTTCGTTTCATCCATCCGCGTTCCAACCCTTAAGCACTCGTTTCGGAGACCACCATGGAAATCCTTGCCCACCTCGCTTCGGTTCAGGCCTCGACCGTTCTGGCCGTCGGCATCATGATCGGCCTCGCCGCCCTCGGCGCCGGTATCGGCCTGGCCATCATGGCCGGCAAGTTCCTTGAGTCGGCCGCCCGCCAGCCGGAGCTGATCCCGGTCCTGCAGGTCCGCATGTTCATCACCGCCGGCCTGATCGACGCCGCGTTCATCATCACCGTCGCCGTCGCGCTGCTGCTGGCCTTCGCCAACCCGCTCGCCTCGGCCCTGCTGGCCCAGGCCGCGCAGGTCGCCGGCTAAGCAACGGTTGCATGCCGCGGCACCGGCGCTCGCGCCGGCCGTCGCGGCAATGAAGGGTCGGTGCCGATCCCGGCACCGACACCCCTCTCCGCACTGGCAGAGCCTTACGCATGAGCATCAACCTCACCCTATTCGCCCAGGCGCTGGCCTTCGCCGCGTTGATCTGGATCATCGCCACCAAGATCTGGCCGCCGCTGCTGGCCGCGATCGAGGAGCGCCAGAAGAAGATCGCCGAAGGCCTGGCCGCGGCCGACAACAGCCAGAAGGCGCTCGCCCAGGCGCAGGAAAAGGTCGACGCGACGCTGCGCGAAGCGCGTGGCAAGGCCAACGAGATCATCGAGCAGGCCCACCAGCGCGCCAACCAGATCGTCGACCAGGCCAAGAACGAGGCCATCGCCGAAGCCGAGCGGCAGAAGGCGCTGGCCGTCGCCGAGATCGAGGCGTCCGCCACGCGTGCCCGCGAGGACCTGCGTCGCCACGTGTCCGCCCTGGCGGTGACCGGTGCCGAGCGCCTGCTCAAGCGAGAGATCGACGCCAACGCCCACAAGGCGTTGCTGGACGAACTCGCGGCCGAGATCTGACCGCGCCATGAGCCAGCCCCTGACCCTTGCCCGTCCCTACGCCCGCGCCGCGTTCGCGCTGGCGCGCGATGCCGGCCGTGCCAACGAGTGGTCCCACGCGCTGGCGTTCGCTGCGCGCGTGTCGGCCGACCCGCAGGTGCACGGCCTGCTGGGCCACCCGCAGCTGAGCGAGACCGATGCGGTCACGCTGTTGTCGACGGAGGGCGCCGACGAGGCGTTCGGCCGCTTCATCGCGCTGCTGGCCGACAACCGCCGCCTCGGGCTGCTACCGGAAATCGCCGGCATGTACGAAGAGCTGCGCGCCGACGCCGACCGTGTGGTCAAGGCCCGCGTCACGTCCGCCAGCGAGATGCCGGCGTCGGAGCTGGAGTCGATCCGCGCCGCGCTCAAGCGCCGTTTCGGTCGCGAAGTCGAGGTCGAGGCATCGGTCGACGACTCGCTGATCGGCGGTGCGGTGATCGATGCCGGCGACGTGGTGATCGACGGCTCGCTCAAGGGCAAGCTGGCCCGCCTGCAGTCGATGCTGACCCAGTAACGAGACACGAAGGAACGGGAAGCGCGCAGGCGTCCCCCGGCTCCGGTACCCGCTCCGCCCTGCTCGTTCCTACAACAGTTTGATCCAACCGCGACGGCACCCGGCCGCACGCGTTCGAGGAATCTCCAAATGTCTACCACCCAGCTCAACCCGTCCGAAATCAGCGAACTGATCAAGACCCGCATCGAGAAGGTCAAGCTGTCCGCGGAAGCGCGCAACGAAGGCACCGTTACTTCGGTGTCGGACGGCATCGTGCGCATCCACGGCCTGGCCGACGTGATGCAGGGCGAAATGATCGAGCTGCCGGCGTCCGAAGGCGGCACCGCCACCTACGCGCTGGCGCTGAACCTGGAGCGCGACTCCGTCGGCGCCGTGGTGCTGGGTGACTACGAGCACCTGCGCGAGGGCGACGTCGCCAAGACCACCGGCCGCATCCTGGAAGTGCCGGTCGGCCCCGAGCTGATGGGCCGCGTGGTCAACGCACTGGGCGAGCCGATCGACGGCAAGGGCCCGATCAACACCAACCTGACCGCGCCGGTCGAGCGCGTCGCACCGGGCGTGATCTGGCGCAAGTCGGTCGACCAGCCGGTGCAGACCGGCTACAAGTCGGTCGACTCGATGATCCCGATCGGCCGCGGCCAGCGCGAGCTGGTCATCGGCGACCGCCAGACCGGCAAGACCGCCCTGGCCATCGACGCGGTGATCAACCAGAAGGGCACCGGCATCAAGTGCGTGTACGTCGCGATCGGCCAGAAGGCCTCGACCGTGGCCAACATCGTGCGCAAGCTGGAAGAGAACGGCGCCATGGCGCACACCATCGTGGTGGCCGCCACCGCGTCCGAGTCGGCCGCGATGCAGTACATCAGCGCCTACTCGGGCTGCACCATGGGCGAGTACTTCATGGACCGCGGCCAGGACGCGCTGATCGTGTACGACGACCTGTCCAAGCAGGCTGTGGCGTACCGCCAGATCTCGCTGCTGCTCAAGCGCCCGCCGGGCCGCGAAGCCTACCCGGGCGACGTGTTCTACCTGCACTCCCGCCTGCTCGAGCGCGCCGCGCGCGTGTCCGAGGAGTACGTCGAGAAGTTCACCAACGGCGAGGTCAAGGGCCGGACCGGTTCGCTGACCGCGCTGCCGATCATCGAGACCCAGGCCGGCGACGTCTCCGCGTTCGTGCCGACCAACGTGATCTCTATCACCGACGGCCAGATCTTCCTGGAAACCGACCTGTTCAACGCCGGCATCCGCCCGGCCGTGAACGCGGGTATCTCGGTGTCGCGCGTCGGTGGCGCCGCCCAGACCAAGATCATCAAGAAGCTGTCGGGCGGCATCCGCATCGCGCTCGCCCAGTACCGTGAGCTGGCGGCGTTCGCGCAGTTCGCCTCGGACCTGGACGAAGCCACCCGCAAGCAGCTCGAGCGCGGCCAGCGCGTCACCGAGCTGATGAAGCAGAAGCAGTACGCGCCGATGTCGATCGCCATGCAGGCGCTGTCGATCTACGCCGTCAACGAGGGCTACCTCGATGACGTGCCGGTCAACAAGATCGGCGCCTTCGAGGAGGGCCTGCACGCCCACTTCACCAATACGCAGGGCGCGCTGGTGGACACGGTCAACGGCACCGGCAAGTGGGACGACGAGATCGAGGCCAGCTTCAAGAAGGGCATCGAAGAGTTCAAGCAGACCGGTAGTTGGTGAAGCGGGATTAGAGGCTAGGGGCAGGGGGCTGGTACAGGCACCCAAGCCGCTTACCAGACCGCAACCCCCAACCCCTGAAGCGAGCAAAGCGAGAAGAGCATGGCCGGCGGCAGAGAAATCAAGACCAAGATCAAGAGCGTGCAGAACACCCGCAAGGTGACGCGTGCGCTGGAGATGGTGTCGGCCTCCAAGATCCGGAAGGCGCAGGAGCGGATGAAGACCTCGCGGCCGTATGCGCGGGTCATGAAGCAGGTGATCGGCCACCTGGCGCAGGCCAACTCCGACTACCAGCATCCGTACATGACCGAGCGTGCCAACCCCAAGCGGGTGGGCTACGTGATCGTGTCGTCCGACCGCGGCCTGGCCGGCGGCCTCAACAACAACCTGTTCCGCAAGCTGCTGGGCGAGTTCCGCAAGTGGCACGACCAGGGCGTCGAGGTCGACGTGGTCACCATCGGCCAGAAGGCCTCGGTGTTCTTCCGCCGCATCAAGGTCAACATGCTGGCCTCGGTCACCCACCTGGACGACGCGCCGAAGCTTGAGCAGCTGGTGGGCGTGATCAAGGTGATGCTCGACGCCTATAGCGACGGCAGCATCGACCGGGTGTTCATCTGCTACAACGACTTCGTCAACACGATGACCCAGCGCGCGGCGTTCGACCAGCTGCTGCCGCTGCCGGCGCCGGAAACGCAGGTCGCCAAGCACGACTGGGACTACATCTACGAGCCCGATGCCGAGTCCGTGCTCGAGCACGTGCTGACGCGCTACATCGAGTCGCTGGTGTACCAAGCGGTGCTGGAGAACGTGGCGTCGGAGCACGCCGCGCGCATGGTCGCGATGAAGGCCGCCAGCGACAACGCCAGCAAGCTGATCGACACCCTGCAGCTGGTCTACAACAAGGCCCGGCAGGCGGCGATCACCCAGGAAATTTCCGAGATCGTCGGCGGCGCCGCGGCCGTATAACCCCTATCCCGCAGGCGCGTGTCGCGCCGGCAAAGCAGCATTAGAGAGTCTGAGGACACAGTGATGAGCAACCAGGGCAAGATCGTCCAGATCATCGGCGCCGTCGTCGACGTGGAGTTCCCGCGTGACGCCGTGCCGCGCGTGTACGACGCGCTGAAGGTGGACAACACCGCGATCACGCTGGAAGTCCAGCAGCAGCTGGGCGACGGCGTCGTCCGCACCATCGCGCTGGGTTCGACCGACGGCCTGAAGCGCAACCTGGTGGCCACCAATACCGGCCGTGCGATCTCCGTGCCGGTCGGCAAGGGCACGCTGGGCCGCATCATGGACGTGCTGGGCCGCCCGATCGACGAGGCGGGCGAGGTCGAGGCCTCCGACCACTGGGAAATCCACCGCGAGGCCCCGAGCTACGAAGAGCAGTCCTCGACCAACGAGCTCCTGGAAACCGGCATCAAGGTCATCGACCTGATGTGCCCGTTCGCCAAGGGCGGCAAGGTCGGCCTGTTCGGCGGCGCCGGCGTCGGCAAGACCGTCAACATGATGGAACTCATCAACAACATCGCCAAGGCGCACGAGGGCCTGTCGGTGTTCGCCGGCGTGGGTGAGCGTACCCGCGAGGGCAACGACTTCTACCACGAGATGAAGGACTCCAACGTCCTCGACAAGGTCGCGATGGTCTACGGCCAGATGAACGAGCCGCCGGGCAACCGCCTGCGCGTCGCGCTGACCGGCTTGACGATGGCCGAGTACTTCCGCGACGAGAAGGACGCTTCGGGCAAGGGCCGCGACGTGCTGCTGTTCGTCGACAACATCTACCGCTACACCCTGGCCGGCACCGAAGTGTCCGCGCTGCTCGGCCGCATGCCGTCGGCCGTGGGCTACCAGCCTACCTTGGCCGAGGAAATGGGCGTCCTGCAGGAGCGCATCACCTCGACCAAGACCGGTTCGATCACCTCGATCCAGGCCGTGTACGTGCCCGCGGACGACCTGACCGACCCGTCGCCGGCGACCACCTTCGCCCACCTCGACGCCACCGTCGTGCTGTCGCGAAACATTGCGTCCTTGGGTATCTACCCGGCCGTGGATCCGCTGGACTCCACCAGCCGCCAGCTGGACCCGAACGTGATCGGCAACGAGCACTACGACGTGGCCCGCAAGGTCCAGGCGACGCTGCAGAAGTACAAGGAGCTCAAGGACATCATCGCGATCCTGGGCATGGACGAGCTGTCGGAAGAGGACAAGCAGGCCGTGTCGCGCGCGCGCAAGATCGAGCGCTTCTTCAGCCAGCCGTTCCACGTGGCCGAGGTCTTCACCGGTTCGCCGGGCAAGTACGTCTCGCTGAAGGACACGATCCGCGGCTTCAAGGGCATCGTCGAAGGCGAGTACGACCACCTGCCCGAGCAGGCGTTCTACATGGTCGGCTCGATCGAGGAAGCCGTCGAGAAGGCCAAGAAGATGGGCGTGGCGGCGTAACAGCCCGGAGCCGGGGCCGGTCGTCGGCCCCACCCGAGCGGTAACCGCCAAACCCTGCCGATCCAGCGAAGCGAGACCCCCATGAGCACATTCCGTTGCGACATCGTCAGTGCCGAGGAAGAGATCTTCCACGGCGAGGCCGAGCTGCTGGTCGCGACCGGCGAGATCGGCGAGCTGGGCATTGCACCCAAGCACGCCCCGCTGATCACCCGTCTGAAGCCGGGCAAGGTCGTGGTGACGCTGCCGGGCGGCGAGCAGCTGGACTTCGCCGTGTCCGGCGGCATCCTCGAGGTGCAGCCGACGGTCGTTACCGTGCTGGCCGACACCGCCGTGCGTGCCCAGGACATCGACGAGGCCGCCGTGCGTGCCGCCAAGGACGAGGCCGAGCGCGTGCTTGCCGGCCGCAGCGAGCAGATGGACGTCGCCGAGGCCCAGGCCAAGCTGGCCGAGACCATGGCGCAGCTGCAGGCGCTGGAGCGCCTGCGCAAGAACATGAAGCACTGACGGCGCGCGTCATCGCGTGCAGCAAGAAGGCCGGCATTGCCGGCCTTTTTCATGTGCGGGGGCGATTGCGTCGGGGCGCCACGCGCGATGCCTGGCGGGTCTCTGGGAGCCAGGCCATGCAGGTCGACGCCCGCTGCAGCGCTGTCAGCGGCGGTAGACCCAGTGCCGCGACAGCAGGAAGCCGACGCCGCCCAGCACCAGCTCCACGCCGGGCTTGGCCAGCCACGTCCACTTCAGGCCCACGGCATCGTCGATCGCGCCGATTGCCCAAGTGCTGATCATCGTGGTCAGCATCCACATCATCACGAAGCGGCCGAACTGGCGACGCCCGATGCGCGTGTCGTCGCCGGCGAATGTGATGCGGCCGTTGAGCCAGAACCCGAGCAATGCGCCGCTGATGCGCCCGGCGATATTGGCCGGCTCCACCGGCAGGCCCAGGTGGCTCAGGCCGACCATCACGCCCCAGTCGACCAGCCACTGGACCACGCCGATCACCAGGTAGTGCCGCCCCTGCCGCCCCAGGCTCACGCGCCGCACCGCACGCGCGCGCGCCTTGCCGCCCGCACGCACGGCCCTGCGGGTGCGAAGGGAAAGGGGCTTGGCACGGAGATTCCGCGGCGGGCGATGGGCGTTCGTGGTCGCGGCACCGCGGCATCCTAACAGTGCCGCCGGCTAGAATCCGCCCTCCGGATCCGAACCCCAGGAGTTGCCATGCCCGCACCGCTGCACGTCGTCATCCTCGCCGCGGGCGAAGGCAAGCGGATGCGCTCGTCCGTGCCCAAGGTGCTGCAGCCGATCGCGGGCCGCCCGATGCTGGGCCACGTGATCGATACCGCGCGCGCGCTCGACCCGGCAGGCATCCACGTGGTCTACGGCCACGGCGGCGATGCCGTGCGCGAGGCGTTCGCCGCCGATGCCGATCTCCACTGGTCCGAGCAGCGCCAGCGCCTGGGCACCGGCCACGCATTGCAGCAGGCGATGCCCGACGTGCCGCCGGATGCGCGCGTGCTGGTGCTCTACGGCGACGTGCCGCTGATCACCGCCGACACGCTGCACCGCCTGCTCGACGCCCCGGGCCGCATCGCGGTGCTGGTGGCCGACCTGGACGATCCGACCGGCTACGGTCGCATCGTGCGCGATGCTGAAGGCAAGGTCGCACGCATCGTCGAGCACAAGGACGCCGACGAGGAGCAGCGCGAGATCCGCACGGTCAATACCGGCATCCTGGTCGCCGACGGCGAGCCCCTGCGGCGCTGGCTGGATGGCCTGGACAACGAGAACGCGCAGGGCGAGTACTACCTGACCGACGTGTTCGCCGCCGCAAGCAGCGAGTACGACTCCGCCGAGATGGTGCACGTGCGCGAACCCATCGAGGTGGAAGGTGCCAACGACCGCTGGCAGCTGGCGCAGCTCGAGCGCGCCTTCCAGCTGCGTGCCGCCCGCGCGCTGTGCGTGGACGGTGCGCGACTGGCCGACCCGGCGCGCATCGACGTGCGCGGCACGGTGAAGGTCGATCGCGATGTCGCCATTGATGTCGACGTCGTGCTGGAAGGCGACGTCGAACTGGCGGAAGGCGTCGTCATCGGCCCGTTCTGCCGCCTTCGCAACGTGAAGCTGGGGCCCGGCACCGAGGTGCGCGCGCACTGCGACCTGGACGGCGTGGTGGTGGAAGGCGCCGCCACCATCGGCCCGTTCGCGCGGCTGCGGCCGGGCACGGTGCTGGCCGACGGCGTGCATATCGGCAACTTCGTCGAGACCAAGAACACGCGCCTGGGTGTGTCGAGCAAGGCCAACCACCTGACCTACCTTGGCGACGCGGTGGTCGGCAGCGGCGTCAACATCGGCGCCGGCACCATCACCTGCAACTACGACGGTGCCAACAAGTCCACGACCACCATCGACGACGGGGCGTTCATCGGCTCCAACAGCTCGCTGGTGGCGCCGGTGACGATCGGAAAGGACGCCACGGTCGCCGCCGGATCGGTGATCACCCGCACCGCGCCCGAGGGCAAATTGAGCGTCGCGCGCGCGCGGCAGTCGGTGGTCGACGGGTGGCAGCGGCCGAAGAAAAAGTAACGGGCTGCCGCGCCTCCCCGATTTGTAGGAGCGGCTTCAGCCGTGATCGGTAACCGTTCGCTCGTTCCTGATCACGATCGCGGCTGAAGCCGCTCCTACGGGTGGAGGCATCCGACTTCGTGTAGGAGCGACGTAAGTCGCGACCGCGCTACCCCGGTCAAGCGCGCATCGCGACTCACGTCGCTCCTACAAAGGCTCGGGACTTTCGATCGCGGCTGAAGCCGCTCCTACAGGGCATGGTTTATGGTGCCAACGCCCTAGTCCGGCAGCACCATCGACACGCACAGCCCGCCGCCTTCGCGGTTGAGCAGGGCGATGCGCCCGCCGTGCGCCTCGGCGATCTCGCGTGCCAGCGCGAGCCCCAGCCCGGTGCCGTTGCGCTTGGTCGAATAGAACGGCAACAGCGCGTTGGAAAGCACCGCCTCGTTCATGCCGGTGCCGCGATCGAGGATGTCCAGGCGCCACGCATCCGGCAAGCGCCGGATCGCCAACGCGACATCACCCGGCGGTGAGCCGGACTCGTGCGCGTTCTTGAGCAGGTTGATCATGCTCTGCTCCAGCTGCACCAGGTCGACGCGGGCGATCCCGTCGGTGGCGCCCTCGTTGCGGAACTCGACCTGCTCGCGCAGCTGCGCGACGAATCGCGACCATTCCACCGGCTCGCGCCGCGGCGCGGGCAGCTTGGCGAAGCGCGCGTAGTCGCGGATGAAGCCCTCCAGGTGCCGCGCGCGGTCCTCGATGGTTGCCAGCGCGGTCGGCAGCTTCTCGATCTGCCCGCGGCGCAGCAGCTCCGATCCGGAATGCGCGAGTGATGCGATTGGCGCCAGCGAGTTGTTGAGCTCATGGCTGATGACGCGGATGACTTTCTTCCAGGTCTGCACTTCCTGGCGCCGCAGCTCGGCGGTCAGCACGCGCAGCAGGATGAGTTCGTGTCTGCGGCCGTTGAGGCGGAACTGGCGGCGGGCCAGGTGGTAGATGTCTTCATGGTCGGCATCGCCGACGGTGAACATGCCGTCGCCGCCGCGCTCGAACGCTTCGCGCACGGCATCGGGTGCACTGGCGATCAGCGCATCGAAGTCCCGCCCTTCCAGCTTGTGGCCTTCGCCCAGCAGTTTGCGCGCGGCGATGTTGCCCAGCACGATCCGACGCGCCGGGTCGACCAGCACCATGGCGACGGGCGTGTTCTGCACCATCGTGTCGAGCAGCAGTTCGCGCTGGACCAGCGCCAGGCGCTGCTCGCGAAGCGCGTCGCCAAGCCGGTTGTGGGCATCGACCAGTTCCGCCAGCGCGCCGCGGCCGCGCCACGCCAGGCCGAAACCGAAGTCGCCGTCGCGGTAGCTGGCGACGCTGCCGGCCAACGCGCGGAACAGCGCGTTCATCGGCGCGAACGCGCGGCGCACGTGGTAGGCCAGCAACGGGGCCAGCAATGCCACGGCCAGGGCCGCCGCCATCCAGGGCTGCGGCAGCAGCGGGTGCAACAGCGTGGCGAGCACGGCCGCGGCGGCGACGTAGACGATCGCCAACCCGGTGAAGACCAGGCTCAGCGGCAGGTGGCGGATCAGCCGCATGGCCGCTCAGTCCCGCTTGATGCCGAGCCGGTCGAGCCGCCGGTACAGCGCCTGGCGCGACAGACCCAGTTCCGCGGCGGCCTGCGCCATGACTCCGCCGTTGCGCGCCAGCACGGCTTCGATCTCGGCGCGGTCGGGTTCCTCGTTGCTGGCGGCCACTGCGCGCGCGGCCACGGGCAGGCCGAGATCGGCGGCATGGATCGCATCGCCGCGCGCCAGCAGGGACGCGCGCTGGAGCGTGTTGCGCAGCTCGCGCACGTTACCCGGCCAGGCATGGGCCTTCAGCGCGCGCTCGGCATCCTCGGCCAGGCGCTTGCTGTCGCCCAGCGCGTGCAGGAAATGGCGTGCCAGCGGCAGGATGTCGTCGCTGCGCGCAGCCAGCGGCGGGATCTCGACCTGGATGGTGTTGAGCCGGTAGTAGAGGTCCTCCCGGAAGCGGCCCTCGGCGATCATCGCCGGCAGGTCGGCATTGGTCGCGCTGACCACGCGCACCTTGACCTGGCGCTCGCGGTTGGAGCCCAGCCGCTCGAAGCGGCCGGTCTCGAGCACGCGCAGCAGCTTAATCTGCCCGGCAGGCGGCAGGTTGCCGATCTCGTCCAGGAACAGCGTGCCGCCATCGGCCGCCTCGAACTTGCCCTCGCGCGCCTTGTTGGCCCCCGTGTAGGCACCGGGTTCGCTGCCGAACAGTTCGGCTTCGATCAGTTCCGAGGGAAGCGCGCCGCAATTGAGCGTCACGAACGGGCCGTCACGCACCGGCGAGTTGGCCTGGATGATCTGCGCGAGCTTCTCCTTGCCGCTGCCATTGGGCCCGCAGATGAGCACCGGCACGTCGGCACGCGCGACCTGTCCGGCCAGTTCGACCACGCGCGCCATCGCGTCGGAGGCGAACACCAGCCCGCACAGCTCATAGCGCTCTTCCAGTTGGCGGTGGACGCGGCGGCGCTGCCCCTGCAGGCGCGCCACCTCGCGCGATGCCGTCGACAGTTCCAGCAGGTTTTCCACCTGCGCCAGCAGCTTGCGGTCGTCCCACGGCTTGGCCAGGTAATCGGCGGCGCCGGCCTTGGCCAACTCCACCGCGGTGTCCAGGTGGGTCCAGGCGGTCAGCAGGATGATCGGCAGGTCCGGGTGGCGCGCGCGAATGGCGCGGAACAGCGCGATGCCTTCCTCGCCCGACGTGGTGTCGGCGCGGAAGTTCATGTCCTGGATGACCAGGTCGATGTTGTCGGCCTCCAGCGCCGCCAACCCGGCCTCGGGCGACTCCGCGGTCCGCACGGCGATCTCGTGCATGCCCAGCAGCACGTCCAGCGCGGTGCCGACTGCGGGGTTGTCGTCGATGATCAGGACGGTGGGCATTGGAAAGGGGCTGGAGGCTGGGGGTTAGGGGCTGGTAGACGTTGAGATTCGGGCATTGAGGGACTTCATCAGGTCGCGGAGCATACGTCCGATCCCGTTGGTACTTTCATGAGCCGTTTGAGCGTCATCAGAATCCAGCCAGCCCTGTCGTTCGGCAATCAGCAGTTGTGTGCGGACTTCTGCGATAGAACCCATCGACATGGACAGGAACCTAAGGAAATCACGGGTCGAATTGCGCGCATGGCCCTCGGCGATATTCGAAGACACCGAAACCGCCGCGCGTCTGACCTGCGATGTCAGTCCAAAGCGTTCGTCGGGCGGGAACGTGGCCGAAAGCCTATACACGCAATCGACCAGATCCATCGCCCGCTGCCAGACCTGCAAGTCCTCATAGCTTTTCACCAGTCCCTAGCCTCAAGTCCCTAGTCCCAAAACGTTACACGCTCCTTGTCGCCACCGCCGGGGGTACCGAAGCGGCCTTCCGCGCCGGCCCGAACACCGCGACCTGCCCCAGCAACCACAGCGCGACCGCGCCAATGGGCAGGTACATGGCCGGCAGACGCGGCAACTCGTAGATGTCCATCAGCAGCAGGTTGATGCCGTAGGCCATCAGCATGCCCAGCACGATGCCGACCGTGGCCAGCAGGAAGTTCTCGGTCTGGAAGTAGCGCAGCACCTGGCCGCGGGTCGCGCCCAGCGCGCGGCGCACGCCGATCTGCTTGGTGCGCTGCGCCACCCAGAAGCTGGCCAGGCCGACGATGCCCAGCGCGGTGACCACCAGCAGCGCGATGGACACCGCGACCAGCAGCCACGCCATCGCCCGGTCCTGGGCGTAGTACGCGTCGCGCACCTCGCTGAAGGTGTCGCTGTCGAGCACGATGCGGCTGGCGTTGTTGCGGTCCAGCGTGGCGAGCGCGGCCTCGATGACCTCGGCGCGGCGACCGGGCTCGGTGCGCAGGACATACGGCCCCATGCCGTATGGCGTGCGGATCGGGAGCATGATCGACAGCCCATGGTTGTTCGCCCCGCCGCCCTCGTTGGGCCGGATCAGCTGCTCGACCACGCCGACGATCCGGATCGGGTTGTCGCCCCAGCTGTACACCTGCTTGCCGACCGCGCTTTCGTCCGGGAACAGGCGCTGCGCGGCGGCCCGGCTCACCAGCATGGCCGGGATCGGTGTATCACTGCCGGGCGTGTCGACGTCGGCCCAGTCGATGTACTCGTCGGGGTTGAAGTCGCGTCCCTCGACGATGCGCAGGCCGAACGTCTCCACCAGTTCCTCCTCGCCCAGGTACACCGCGGCGTTGAGCGTCTGGTTCGGCTGGTCCGGCTCGAGGTTCACCGAGCTGTTCCACGACGAGTTGCCGTACGGGATCTGGTTGGTGGCGCTGGCCGCCTGCACGCCGGGAATCGCGCGCAGCGAGGCCAGGTCCTCGCGTGTCAGCGCGGCCGCGTTGTCGTCGGTGCCGATGCCGGTGATGTGCACGCGCACGATCTCCTCCTCGGCCAGGCCGCTGGCGCGGTCCATGTGTTCGAGCCGGCTGCCGATCAGGAACAGCGCGTTGCAGATGATCGCGCAGCTGACGGCGATCTCCAGCACGATCAGGGCCGCGGCGGTCTTGTGCCGCAGCAGGGTGGAAAGGATGGGGCGGATGTCCATGGGGTTCACCGTGTGGGTCGTTGGCGCATCGATGGAGCGGGACTGAGTGGGCCTCGGCCCGCCGTCGTCACTGCGATTTGAGCTGGATCGCCGGCGTCACCTGGCACGCGCGCCACGCCGGCAACAGCCCGGCCAGCAGGCTGGCGACGATGGCCAACGCGAAGGTGGTCAGCAGCATCGTCGGGTCCAGCCGCGCGAGTTCCGCGTAGCTGGCGGGCTGCTGGCGCACTGCCCACAGGCCGAGCAACGCCAGACCCAGGCCGAGCACGCCGCCCGCCAGGCCGACCGTTCCGGCTTCCACCAGGCACTGCGCGAAGATCGAGCCGCGCGAGGCTCCGAGCGCGCGCCGCACGCCGATCTCGCTGGAGCGGCGCAGGAATTTCGCCAGCAGCAGGCCCACCGTGTTGATCAGGCACACCAGCAGGAACCCGAACGCCAGCCACACCTGCATCCGCACGTCGCTGGGCACCACGTTCTGGTTGTCCAGCCAGCCCATCACGTCGTACAGCCGCACGTTGCTCGGGCGCTCGTAGCGGCCGGCGGCGCGCTGCTGGTCGGAATAGTTCGACAGGTAGGCGCGGTAGTCGTCGACCTTTTCCGGCGTGTCCAGCTCGACCCAGTACTGCAGCCAGCTGCAGGGCGCATTGACGCCGCGCTCGCCCTCCGGGTCGTCGACGCTGTCCCAGCAGTTCATGTTGCCGCTGGTGCCCATGTCGAGGTCGCGCGCGGTCGAGAACGGGATGAACACCTGCTCCACGCCGCCGAAGCGGTCGTTGGTGAGGTCGTAGAAGCGCGGGGTGGGCCGCCACTCGTCCATCACACCGATGATGCGGAACGCGGTCTGGTCGATGCGCAGTTCGCGCCCCGTGCTGTCGGCGCCGCCAAACAGCCGTTCGTTGAGTTCCTGGCCGATCACCACCACGCGGCTGCGGCCGGCGTCGTCCTCGGCGGTCCAGCTGCGGCCGTAGGCGAGCGGCACCTCGAACATCGGGAAGAAGTCGGCCGTCGTGTAGCGCGACTCGATATTGAATGGATCAAGCCCGACCTTCTGGGGTTCGATCGCGACGCCGCCGCCGGTCATGAAGGCCTGGCGGTCGCCGCGTGCCTCGCGCAGCAGCGCCTCGGCATCGAAGCGCGTCATCTGTGACTCGGGGTCGTCGCCGGGCGTGTAGCCGTTCATCGACCGCGGATCCAGCTGCGGATAGAACAGCGTGTGGCTCTTGCCCGGCAGCGGATCGCCGGACAGCACGTGGAACACGGTCAGCGTAGTCATCGCCGCGCCGATGCCCAGCGCGATGGCGAGCACCATCAGCGCGGTCAGCACCCTGTTGCGGCGGAAACTGCGGACCGCGAGGTCGAGGTAGTAGGTGAACATGGGACGTTCCTTCTTGCAGTTTTGTAGGAGCGGCTTCAGCCGCGATCCTTGAACCCTCGGCTCACGCGCCGGCTCCTGTTGGCGGCTGAAGCCGCTCCTACAGGCGTCAGGCCGTGGCGGCCGCCGGTGCCCGCACCAGCCCGGGCTCCACCGTCATGTCCGTCGCCATGCCGTCGACGATGTGCACGTTGCGCTGCGCGCGCGCGGCCAGTTCCGGGTCGTGGGTGACCATGACGATGGTGGTGCCGGCGGCGTTGATCTCCTCCAGCATCTCCAGCACGCCACGCGCCATCTGCGAGTCGAGGTTTCCGGTGGGCTCGTCGGCCAGCAGCAGGCGCGGGCTGCCGGCCAGGGCGCGGGCGATCGCGGCACGCTGCTGCTGGCCGCCCGACAGCTCGGCGGGGAAATGCTTCATGCGCGAACCCAGGCCGACCTTGGTCAGCGCCTCCTCGATGCGCTGGCGGCGCTCGGCCGCGGACATGCCGCGGTAGCGCAGCGGCACGTCGACATTGTCGAACAGGTTGAGGTCCGGGATCAGGTTGAAGCTCTGGAAGATGAAGCCGATCTTGCGGTTGCGCAGCTTCGAGCGCGCATCGTCCGACAGCGCGCTCACGTCCTCGCCGTCCAGCAGGTAGGTGCCGCCGGTGAACGTCTCCAGCAGGCCGGCGATATTGAGGAACGTCGTCTTGCCCGAGCCCGAGGGCCCGGTCACCGCGACGAACTCGCCCTCGCGCACGTGCAGGTCCAGCGACCGCAGGGCGTGGGTTTCGACGAGCTCGGTGCGGTAGACCTTGGTGACGGCTTGCATGTGCAGCATGGCGGGAGTCCTTTGTTGTCTGGATGCGGTTGCGCGCCGCGGCGGCGGCTGACGGAATGGATCAGCTGATGCGGAAGTGCGTCGGCAGCGGTGCCGGCGCCGCGTACCCGGCGTGCCAGCCGCGCGCGCGCGGGGTACGGAAGCCGGGGTCGTTGCCGGCGGCGGCGAGCGGCGCGTCGATGGCGAACACCTCGTGCAGGCGCAGCCGCCGTGGCATGGCGTCGGCGAGGTCGTGCGAGGACCAGTGCAGGTCGAAGGGGAAGGCGGTGTGCGTGCTCATGGTCAGTCTCCGGAGATGCGGATGCGTTCGGCGTCGCCGAACTGGTCGGTGCCGGAGACCACCACGCGGTCGCCGGCTTGCAGCCCTTCCAGGATTTCCACGGCGCCCAGGCTGCTGACGCCGGTACGGATCGGGCGCTCGACGGCGACATCACCGTCCATCACCCAGGCACTGCGGCCGCCACCCTCTTCGAGGAAGGGGCCGCGCTCGACCATCAGCACGTCCTCGCGCGTGTCGAGCAGGATTCGGGCACCGAGCCGCTGGTTCTGGCGCAGGCCGGGCGGCTGGTCGCCGGTGAAGCGCAGGCGCGCGGTGACCTCGCCGTTGACGACCTCCGGCGACACCGCCGACACCTCGGCGGCGAACGCGTTGCCACTGCCGCCCAGCTGCGCGGGCATGCCGATGGCGAGGTCGCGGGCGAAGCTTTCCGGCACCCGGATCTCCACCTCGAAGCGGCTCAGGTCGACCACGCCCAGCACCGGCGCGTTGGCGGCGACGTTCTGCCGCTGCACGACCTGCACCTGGCCCACCTGGCCGTCGAACGGCGCGCGCAGGGTGAGCGCGTCGACCTGGCGCTGCATCTCGGTCACCACTGCGCGCTGGCGATCGGCCAGCAGCGCCTTGTTGCGGGTGTCCAGGCCGGCGCCCTGGCCCTGCAGCGACTGCTCGTTGCGCGCGTGCGCGAGCCCGAGTTCGGCCTTGCGCAGGTCGTCCTGTGCACGTGCGACGTCGATCTGAGCCACGGCGCCGCCTTCGAACGCGCGCTGGTTGCGCTCCAGGTCGCGGCGCGCGGCTTGCAGGTCGATCTCGGCCTGCTCGACGGTGCGGGTGGCGGTGGCGCGGGTGATGCGGGCGTCGAGCCCGGCACGGTTCGCCTCGGCCTCCAGGCTGGCCAGCGTGGCCTGTTCCTGCGCCAGCTGGCTGCGCAGTTCGGGGCTGTCGATCTCCGCCAGCGCCTGGCCCTGCTTCACCGCGTCGCCGGCCACCACGTGCAGGGTCACCGTGCCGCCGGCAATCGCGTACAGGATGGGGCTGTTGGCGGCGATCACGCGGCCGTCGGCGGCGATGTCGCGCACCAGGTCGCCGCGGGTGACTTCGGAGATCCGCAGGCGATCCACGTCGATCGACCGCCCGCCTGCGCTCCACGCCGACAGCAGCCAGCCGGCCAGCACCACCACACCCAGGCCTGCGCCGGCGGCCATCAGCCAGCGGCGGCGGTCGCGCCGCGGGGTGGCGGCGTGGGTGGGGCGGTCCTGGGCGGAGGTGTCGCGGATGCTCATGCGGGGCCTGTAGGGGAGACGGGCGGCGTGCGCCGTACAGGTTGTATGAAGCAGACTTCGTGCCAACTTTCATGTCGTTGTTCGTAAAGGATTTTCCTGCGAGCACACGGTGTCCGCGACCCGCGGACGGTCGTCCGCCGGACAGTGTCTGGCCGGATCGTTGCGGCTAAACTGCGCGATCACCTGAAGGAGCTCGCCACGCATGTGTGGAATCGTTGGCGCGATCGCCGATCGCGATGTGGTCCCCGTCCTCATCGAGGGCCTCAAGCGGCTGGAATACCGCGGCTACGATTCGGCGGGCATCGCGGTGCTCGACGGCGACGGCGTTCGCCGCGTGCGCCGCACCGGCCGGGTATCGGAGATGGAGGCCGCCGCGCAGGCCGAGGGCGTGCACGCGCGCCTGGGCATCGGCCACACCCGCTGGGCCACCCATGGCGGCGTGACCGAGGCCAATGCCCACCCGCACGTCAGCTTCAACGAGCTGGCGGTGGTGCACAACGGCATCATCGAGAACCACGACGAGATGCGCGGCCGCCTGCGCGAGGCCGGCTACGCGTTCGAGTCCGAGACCGACACCGAGGTCATCGCCCACCTCATCCACCACCACCAGAAGGCCGGGGAAGATCTCCTGGCGGCGGTGCAGGCCGCCACGCGCGAGTTGACCGGTGCCTATGCGATCGCCGTGGTTAGCACGCGCGATCCGGGCCGCATGATCGCCGCGCGCATGGGCTGCCCGTTATTGGTCGGACTGGGCGAGGGCGAGAACTTCATCGCCAGCGACGTCTCCGCGATCATCCAGGCCACGCGCCGGGTGATCTTCCTGGAAGAGGGCGATACCGCCGAGGTCACGCGCGAAGCCGTGCGTGTCTTCGATGACACGGGTGCCGCCATCGAGCGCGAAGTACATGTCTCCGACGTATCGCTGGCCTCCCTGGAGCTGGGCCCGTACCGCCACTTCATGCAGAAGGAGATCCACGAGCAGCCGCGCGCGGTTGCCGACACCATCGAGGCGGTGATCGACAACAACGGTTTTTCGCCGGAGCTGTTCGGCGCCGACGCCGCCGAGGTACTGGCGGGCGTCGAGGGCGTGCAGATCCTCGCCTGTGGCACCAGCTACTACGCCGGCCTGACGGCGCGTTACTGGGTCGAGTCGATCGCCGGCCTGCCGTGCTCGGTGGAGATCGCCAGCGAGTACCGCTACCGCCGCGCGGTGGCCAATCCGAAGCATCTGGTCGTCACCATTTCGCAGTCGGGTGAGACGCTCGACACGATGGAGGCGTTGAAGTACGCCAAGTCGCTGGGCCACGAGAAGACGCTGTCGATCTGCAACGTCCCCGAGAGCGCGATTCCGCGCGCCAGCCGGCTGGTCTACTACACCCGCGCCGGTGCCGAGATCGGCGTGGCCTCCACCAAGGCCTTCACAACCCAGCTGGTGGCGCTGTTCACGCTGACCGCCACGCTCGCCAAGCTGGGCGGCCGGCTGGACGCCGCGCAGGAAGCCGAATTCGTCGACGCCCTGCGCCACCTGCCCGGCAGCGTGCAGCACGCGCTGAACCTGGAGCCTCAGATCACCGCGTGGGCCGAGCGCTTCGCCCCGCGCGAGCACGCGCTGTTCCTCGGCCGCGGCGTGCACTACCCGATCGCGCTCGAGGGTGCGCTCAAGCTCAAGGAGATCTCCTACATCCACGCCGAGGCCTACCCGGCCGGTGAGCTCAAGCACGGGCCGCTGGCACTGGTGGACGCGGACATGCCGGTGGTGGTGATCGCGCCCAACGACAGCCTGCTGGAGAAGGTGAAGTCCAACATCCAGGAAGTGCGCGCGCGCGGCGGCGAGATGTTCGTGTTCGCCGACGCCGACAGCCACTTTGGCGAGTCCGAGCAGGTGCATGTGATCCGGACTCCGCGCCACGTCGGCGTGCTCAGCCCGATCGTGCACGCGATCCCGGTGCAGCTGCTGGCCTATCACGCCGCGCTGGCCCGCGGCACCGACGTCGACAAGCCGCGCAACCTGGCCAAGTCGGTGACTGTGGAATAACCGCGAGGGAGAGTCCCCGCGGGTGTGGCAAGCGTTTCTGTAGGAGTGGCTTCAGCTGCGATCGTGTGGCGTTAAACACGCCGATTTCCGATCGCGGCTGAAGCCGCTCCTACAGGGTTGCGCCGTCGCTTACTGCGCCGGCTCCCAGCGCAGCGTCAGGAACCACTCGCACCCCGGCTGGTTGTAGAACGACGCGGTCTCGTAGTCGCGGTCCAGCACGTTGGCCAAGCGCGCCTGCACCGTCCACGCAGGCGTGAGGCTGTACTCGGCGCGCACGTCGAAGGTCGCGTAGCCGCCGAGGCGCCGGGTGTTGGCGACGTCGTCGAAGCGCGCGCCTTCGGCCACGCCGGTCAGGCCCAGGCGCAGGTCGCCGAATGCACGATCCACGTCCAGCCGCGCGCTGCGGCGTGCGCGCCGCGGCAGTTCGTTGCCTTCGTTGAGTCCGGCACTGCGGTTTTCCGTGTCGAGCACGCTGACGCTGCCGGCCACGGTCCACGCGGCGACCTCGGCATCGATGCCCAACTCGGCGCCGCGCAGTTGCGCGCGCTCGATGTTGTTCGGCAGGAACAGCGCGGCGTCGTAGGCGATCAGGTCGTCGACGCGGGTGTCGAACGCGTCCAGCCGCCAGGCCACGGCACCGGCATCCAATGCAACGCCGGCTTCCCAGCTGCGCGATTCCTCCGGACGCAGGTCCGGGTTGCCGAAGAACGGGTAATAAAGCTCGTTGAACGTCGGCGCCTTGAACGCCGTGCCGTAGCCCGCGCTGACGCGCCAGCCCCCGCCCAGCGACAGGCCCCATGCGGCGTTGCCGGTGGTGGCCTCGCCGAACTGCTGGTTGTCGTCGTGGCGCAGGGCGGCCTGCAGCGAGTGCACGCCCAGCGCGCCCTGGTACTGCGCGAATGCGGCGCGGTTGTCGCGCTGCGTGCGGTCGAAGGCCGTGTCACTGTCCACGCGGTCGCGAAGCCAGTCAGCGCCAACGGTCAGCAGATGGTCGGTCGCCAGCGCGAGGTCGGCCTGCAGGCTGGCGCTGTCGCGGTCGGTGTCGAAGTAGCCGGTGAACGCATCGCCGAGGAAGTTGTCGGACGCGTCGGTGTTGCGGCCCGCGCCCAGCTGCACGGTCAGCGCATCCGATGCGGTCCACGTGGCGCGCGCACCCAGCACCTGCTGCGTGGTCTCCGAATAGTCGGTGAAGTCGCCGTCGAACTCGTTTTCGCCCTCGGCGTGCAGGGCCTGCGCCGTCAACTCGAACGTCTCGCCGAGATCGAAGCCGCCGCGCAGCGACAGCGAGCGGTTG
Organism: Lysobacterales bacterium RIFOXYA1_FULL_69_10; assembly: GCA_001830245.1. Classification (GTDB taxonomy): domain Bacteria; phylum Pseudomonadota; class Gammaproteobacteria; order Xanthomonadales; family Xanthomonadaceae; genus Lysobacter_C. The sequence goes on from MIDV01000077.1 coordinate 34,711, forward strand.
CGGTAGCCATCCGGGTCAGGCTGGGGAGCGGCGATGAAGCAGCCGCCGTCGAACGGCGTGGGCGTGGCGACGTCGCAGGCGTTGATGCCGTCGGTCCGCTGGTGCGCGGCGTCGACGCCGAACCACGCGGTCTCGCTGCCGCCGCCGATGCCCGCGCTGGCTTCGCGCCGGCCATGGCTGCCGACGGTGGCGGTGGCGCGCGGCGTGATACCGCCACGGTCGCGGCGGGTGAACACCTGGATGACACCGCCGATCGCCTCGCTGCCGTACAGGCTGGAGCGGGGGCCGCGCACGATCTCGACGCGGTCGATCATCGACAGCGGCAGGTCCTGGAACGACACGAGGCCGGAGGTCGCCGAGCCGATACGCACGCCGTCGACCAGCACCAGCACGTGGTCGGATTCGGCGCCGCGCATGAACAGCGTGGTGAGCTTGCCCGGCCCGCCCTGGTTGGAGATCGCCACGCCCGCGCGGCCGCGCAGCAGCTCCGGTAGCGAGCGCGCCTGGCTGCGGACGATCATGTCGCGGTCGATCACTTCGACCGGGGCGAGCACGGCGTTGGCCGACAGCGGCGTGCGGGTCGCGGTGACCACCACGTCGTCGAGGTCGCGCGCGGCATCGGCATGGGCGTGTGCGGACAGGGGCAGCGCGAGTGCGCAGGCAAGGGTCAACGGGCGAAGCTGCATCGGGACGTCTCCATCGCACGGCCGTGCCGTGCCGGTGTCGGGAAGTCGGATGCAGGGAAAAAGGGCCGCGAAATCGGACGAACAGCGCCGGCGTCGCCGCCGCAATGCCCTCCGCATCGCAACCAGTCAGCACCAAGGCCGGTCTCCGGACTCGCGAGTGGAAGACGTGCTTCCGGCCAGGGCGCCTTCCCGTGGCTGCAGGTGCAGCCCAGTGGCGGATGCCGTGGCTTGACTCGCTTACCGTTGCGGGGGCAGTGCCGGACTGGACCGCGGACCGCGGACGTCACCGGCTTCCCGTTTCAACCCGTTGGCAGGACGCCGCCGGGTCACCTTGAAGCGGGGCGCAGTGTACGGGATTGGCGGGCGTTGCAGGAAAGGGGTTGGTGCGATGCGGCTGCTTGGCTCCTCCCCCTTCGTGCAGGGGGAGGTTGGGAGGGGTGCCTTTACGCAGCGAGTGTAGGAGCGACGCAAGTCGCGACCACACCACCGCGATTGGATGCGTAGCCAGCGATTTCCGGATCGCGACTTACGTCGCTCCTACACCAAGCACGCTGGCCTGGCATGACAAGGTGGCGTCCGACGGGCAGCGATCAACGCCGCCAGTCGTTCCCGTCGCCATCCGGTCGCATCGCCACCGTATCTTCGGTCAGCACCGTGGTGCGCACCGGCCCGGGGGCGGGCTTGTAGCGCGGCGGCGGAAGCTGGTCGATCGCCACGCCCGCGGCGCTTACCAGCTCCTGCCTGCGGGCATCGGGAACCTCCTGCCAGTGGCAGTCCTGCAGCGCGCCTTCGATCGCGTAGAGCAGGTTGAGCGTCGGCTTGAAGCCCGCCCGCTTGACGCGCATGAACGCCTCGACCGTGCCGGCCTCGGCCAGTTCCTCGCGCGTGCGCAGCCCGACCTGGCGCAGCCATGCCGCCGACTTGGGACCGATGTTGCGCATCTTCTCGGTGCTCATCGCAGTGCCTCCACGAATGCCGCGGCGATCGCCTCGACGCCGCGCTGGTCGTCCTCGTCGAACCGGGACGGCAGCGGGCTGTCGATATCCAGCACGCCGACCAGTTCGCCGCCGTGCACCAGCGGCACGACGATTTCCGAACGCGATGCCGCGTCGCAGGCGATGTGGCCGGGAAACGCGTGTACGTCATCCACGCGCTGGGTGGCGCGGTCGCGCGCGGCGGCGCCGCACACGCCTTTGTCCAGCGGGATGCGCACGCACGCCGGCAGGCCCTGGAAGGGGCCGACCACCAGCTCGGTGCCGTCGAAGAAATAGAAACCCGCCCAGTTGAGGTCGGGCAGGCCGTGGTAGAGCAGGGCGGACAGGTTGGCGGCGTTGGCGATGCGATCGCGCTCGCCATGCATCAACGCACGCGCCTGCTCCAGCAGCTGGGCGTACTGCTCCGGCTTGTTGCCGGTGAGGGGGATGGCGGCAAACATGGCGCGAGTGTAGCAGCGGGGCTGCCGTACCATCCGCGGGTTCCGGGGCTTCGGCAGGAGTGGTGCGTGCGCGGTCTGGCTTTAAACGGGATCTTCGTTACCGGCACCGATACCGGCATCGGCAAGTCCGTCGCCAGCGCGGCGCTGCTGCACGCGATGCGCGCGCGCGGCCTGCGCGCGGTCGGCATGAAGCCGGTCGCCAGCGGCTGTCTCGATACACCCGACGGATGGCGCAACGAGGACGCGCTGCTGCTGCAGGCCGCCGGCGAGCCGGGCGTGCCATACGCGGACATCAACCCGTACGCGCTGCCCGCGCCGCTCGCCCCCGAGATCGCCGCCGCCGACGCCGGCGTGCAGGTCGAACTCGCGCCGATCCGGGACGCCTTTGGCCGGCTGGCGGCGCAGGCCGACGGGGTCGTGGTCGAAGGCGTCGGCGGCTGGGCAGCGCCGTTGTCTGCGACGCTGGACCAGGCCGACCTCGCACGCGCGCTCGACCTGCCGGTAGTGCTGGTGGTGGGCCTGCGGCTGGGCTGCCAGAGCCATGCACGGCTCACCGCACGCGCGATCGAGGCCGATGGCCTGCGCCTGGCCGGCTGGATCGGCAATGCCGTCGAGCCCGACATGGACCGGCACGACGAGGTCGTCGCGCTACTGGCGCGGCGGCTGCCGGCGCCGTGCTGGGGCTGCCTGCCCCATTCCGGGAACCCCGATCCGGCCGCATTGGCGCGCCATTTGACGTTCCCGGATTGAACCCGTCGCGCATTGCGCTCGTGCGGGGCCACGCAACGCAGCGTTCCAGAGGGAATGCACGATTTCATTCCGCCCCGGACTTCCGGCAGGGGGACACCGCCTCCGGACATCGCTAAACTGGCGAGTACAGAATTGACCCCCACGAGGCTCGGCATGCGCCGTACTGCACTGTTTTCCGGAATCCTGCTGGCTGCCCTGATCGGGCTGGCCGGTTGCAGCGGCGACGAGGCCGCAGGCGCCGAAGGCGCAGCCGGCGCTCCGCCGGGCGGCATGCAACTGCCGGTGGAGACGGTCACGCTCGAGCCACGTCCGTTGCAGTCAGGCCTCGACACCGTGGGCAGCCTGCGCGCCGACGAGTCGGTGATCGTGCGCCCGGAAGTGGCCGGCCGCGTGCAGCGCATCCACTTCACCGAGGGCGGCACGGTCCGCGCCGGGCAGCCGCTCTTCAGCCTCGACGCGAGCCTGGCACGCGCCAGCTACAACGAAGCGGCCGCCAACCTGGCGAACAGCCGCAGCGCGGATGCACGAGCGCAGGAGCTGGCCAAGGACCAGCTGATCGCCCGCTCTGATGCCGACAACACGCGCGCCGCGCTGGCGGTGGATCGCGCGCGGGTCGCCTCGGCGCAGGCCGCGCTGGAGAAGATGACCCTCACCGCGCCGTTCTCGGGCCAGGTCGGGCTGCGCGAAGTCAGCGTCGGCGAGTTCGTCAACGTCGGCCAGGACCTGGTCACGCTGGTGCGCCTGGATCCGATCGAGGTCGATTTCTCCGTGCCGGAAACCGCGCTGTCGCAGCTGCGCCAGGGCCAGAAGGTGCGCCTGACGGTCGACGCGTTCCCCGACGACACCTTCGGTGGCGAAGTGGTGGCGATCGACCCGGTGGTGGACGCCAACAGCCGAAGCGCGCGCCTGCGTGCACGCATCCCCAACCCCGACGGCCGCCTGCACCCGGGCCAGTTCGCCCGCCTGCAGTTGCAGACCGGCGACGGTGGCAACGCACTGATGGTCCCCGAGCAGGCGCTGATGCAGGACGGCGAGACGCGCTATGTCTACACCGTGGTCGACGGCAAGGCCAAGCGCACGCCGATCACCACAGGCGCGCGCGTGCCCGGGTTCTTCCAGGTGGTGGAGGGCCTGAAGGCCGGCGACGTGGTGATCACCGCCGGGCAGGC
>MIDV01000077.1:38756-46695 GCA_001830245.1 Lysobacterales bacterium RIFOXYA1_FULL_69_10
GATGATGCAGGACGGCATGCCGGTGGTGTCGGTGCCGCCGGGCGGTGCTGCGGCGGCGGGCCAGGGTGAGCAGGGCGCGGGTGCGCAGGCGCCTGCGGGCGCTGCCCCGGCGGCGTCTTCCGAGGCCGCTCCAGCCGAAGCGCCGGCCGACGCGTCCGCCGACTCGCAATAAACCCCCTCTCCCGTCGGGAGAGGGTTGGGGTGAGGGTTCGGCGAAGCGGTATCTGCAGGTCACGCAGGTAGGTTTCCCGAACTGACTACCGGTCCCGAGCGCGTGGTCGCACCGCTCCGCCGAACCCTCATCCGCCCTCCGGGCACCTTCTCCCAGTGGGAGAAGGACCAGAGCAACAGACAAGTAATCGAGGCCCCCCATGGTCCTGTCCGACATCTCCATCCGCCGCCCGGTCTTCGCCACGGTCATCAACCTGGTGGTGCTGCTCGTCGGCCTGATCGCCTACGACCGCCTGTCGGTCCGGCAGATCCCCAACGTCGACACCCCGGTGGTGACGGTCAACACGACCTACCCCGGCGCCAGCGCGCAGGTGATCGAGTCTCAGGTCACCCAGCCCATCGAGGACGCGTTGTCGGGCGTGGAAGGCATCGAGTACATGCAGTCCGTCAGCCGCGAGCAGTCCAGCCAGGTGACGATCCGGTTCCGCCTGGACCGCGACCCCGACGGCGCCGCCTCCGACGTGCGCGACCGCGTCGGCCAGGCGCGCGGGTTCCTGCCTGACGAGGTCGATGAGCCGATCATCCAGAAGCAGGAAGCCGACCAGCAGCCGATCATCTACCTGGCGTTTTCGTCGGACCGCCACTCGCGCGTGGAGATGGCCGACACCGCCGAGCGGCTGGTCAAGGACCGCATCCAGACCATCCCCGGCGTGGCGCAGGCGCAGGTGTTCTCCAGCACCTACGCGATGCGCGTGTGGCTTCAGCCGCAGCGCCTGGCCGGTTTCGGCCTGACTCCGGCGGACGTGGAAGCGGCGCTGCGCGCGCAGAACGTCGAGATCCCCGCCGGCCGCGTGGAGGGCAGCGCGCGCGAGTTCACCGTGCTGTCGGAAACCGACCTGCAGACGCCGGAGGAGTTCGGCGCGGTGATCCTGGGCAACGTCGACGGCAGCCTGGTGCGCCTGCGCGATGTCGCGCGCGTGGAGCTGGGCTCGCAGGAGGAGCGCTTCCGCGCCCGCTTCAACGGCACCAACGCGGTGCCGCTGGCGATCGTCAAGCAGGCCGTGGCCAACCCGTTGGACATCTCCGAAGCGCTCAAGTCGATGCTGCCGCAGATCCAGGCCTCGCTGCCGGAGGGCATGAAGATCGAGATCGCCTTCGACTCGACCATCTTCATCGAGAAGTCCATCGACGAGGTCTACAAGACCGTCGCCGAGGCGGTGATCCTGGTCATCGTGGTGATCTTCCTGTTCCTTCGCAGCTGGCGCGCGACGCTGATCCCGCTGGTGACGATCCCGATCTCGCTGATCGGCGCGTTCGCGCTGATGTACGCCTTCGGCTTCACCATCAACACGTTGACGCTGCTGGCGATGGTGCTGGCGATCGGCCTGGTGGTGGACGACGCCATCGTGATGCTGGAGAACATCTACCGGCACATCGAGGAAGGCATGCCGCCGTTCCAGGCCGCCCTGAAGGGCAGCAAGGAAATCGGTTTTGCGATCGTCGCGATGACCCTTACGCTGGCGGCAGTGTACGTGCCGCTGGCGTTCTCCACCGGCCGTACCGGCAAGCTGTTCGTCGAGTTCGCGATGACGCTGGCGGGTGCGGTGATCGTGTCCGGCTTCACCGCCCTGACGCTGTCGCCGATGATGTCGTCGAAGCTGCTCAAGCACGAGACCGAGCACGGCCGCTTCTACCTGGCCGGCGAGCGCGTCCTGGGCGCAATGGACCGCGGTTACCGCCGCCTCATCGAGCTTGCGCTGCGGATGAAGTGGGCGGTGGTCGCCGTCGGCCTGGTGATCGCGGTCGGCGCCGGTGCGCTGTGGACGTCGCTGCCCAACGAACTGGCGCCGCAGGAGGACCAGGGCTTCATCATCGGCTTCGGCATGGCGCCGGAGGGCGCGACGCCCGAGTACACCGACACCTACGCCAAGCAGATGGAGGCCGCGTTCGCCGGCATCCCCGAGGTGAAGCAGTACTTCCAGATCGTCGGCTTCCCGGCGGTCACCAACACCATCGGATTCGTGATGCTGCAGGACTGGGAGGAGCGCGACGTCACCACCGCCGAGGTGCAGGGCCAGCTGTTCCCGCAGTTCATGGGCATCCCCGGGATCATGGCGTTCCCGACGCTGCCGCCGCCGCTGGGCCAGGACGGCTTCGGCCAGCCGGTCAACTTCGTCGTGCAGTCCACCGGCACCTGGGAGGAACTGGGCGAAACCGTGCAGGCGCTGATGGCGAAGATGCGCGAGAACCCGCAGCTCACCAACCCGGACTCGGACCTCAAGCTGGACAAGCCGCAGCTCAAGCTCGAGGTCGACCGCGAGAAGGTCGCCGACGTCGGCACTGACGTGGCCACCGTCGGCCGCACGCTGGAGACCCTGCTGGGCGGGCGCAACGTGACCCGCTTCAAGCGCGGCTCCGAGCAGTACGACGTGCTGGTGCAGGTCGAGGACGCCGACCGCCGCACGCCGGGCGACCTGTCCAACATCTTCGTGCGCGGCGGCGATGGCCAGATGGTGCAGCTGTCGAACTTGGTGACGACCGAGGAAACGGTCGCGGCCAAGGAGCTCAACCACTTCAACAAGCTGCGCGCGGCGACGATCAGTGCCGGCCTCGCGCCGGGCTACTCGATGGGCGAGGCGCTGGACTGGATGGAGGGCGCGCTGGCGGAAGTCGCCCCCGACGCCCAGTACGACCTGTCCGGCCAGAGCCGCGAGTTCCGCGAGTCGTCCAGCGACTTCGGCATGATCCTGGCGCTGGCGGTGGTCTTCATCTTCCTGGTGCTGGCCGCGCAGTTCGAAAGCTGGGTCGACCCGTTCGTGATCCTGCTGGCAGTGCCGCTGGCCGCGTTCGGCGCGTTCCTGCTGCTCAAGCTCAGCGGGCACGGCAGCTGGAACATCTACAGCCAGATCGGCATGGTCACGCTGATCGGCCTGATCGCCAAGCACGGCATCCTGATCGTGGAGTTCGCCAACCAGCTGCAGGAGCAGGGCAAGAGCAAGTTCGACGCGGTGGTCGATGCCGCCGCGCTGCGCCTGCGCCCGATCCTGATGACGACCGGCGCGATGGTGCTGGGTTCGCTCCCCCTGGCGATCGCCTCGGGCGCTGGTGCGGAAGCGCGCAACCAGATCGGCATGGTGATCGTGGGCGGCATGTCCATCGGCACCGTGTTCACCCTGTTCGTGGTGCCGGTGGTCTACCTGCTGATCGGTCGCAACCACCAGAAGGCCGCGGCCGAACAGCACCGGATGGAAGCGCAGGCGGCGGGCTGATCGCCCTGTCGAGAAGCGACATAGAACGGCGCCCGGTCACTCCGGCGCCGTTTCTTCTGGTGGCCCGGGTAAGCGCAGCGCATCCGGGACCGCGACCATCCGCGACATCAACCCCGGGTGCGCTGCGCTTACCCGGGCTACGCGGCTTGATCGGGCAGTCCAACGACGGGTGGCGCTCCCCGGAGTCCGTCACGAAACCCCGCCCAACAAAAAACCCGGCAGCCGAGGCTGCCGGGTTTCGTGTGGTCGGAAACCGACCGGGAGAGAGACTTTGCTGCGAGTGTTACTTCGCGGCCTTGCCGGCGGCCTTGGTGGCCTTCTCGACATTGGCTTCGACGTTCTCGCGGGTGGCCTTCGCGGTCGCTTCGATCTGCGACTTGGCGATCTCGGCGATCGCTTCCTGCGTCTTCAGGGTGCGGCCGAAGGCCTCCTGGCCGGTGCTGACGGCGCGCTCGACGTTCTCGCGGGCGATCTGCACGCCCTTCGGAGCAATCGCCTTCATGCCGTCGAGGTCACGGACCTGGGCGGCCTCATTCCAGAACGCGAAGGTGGCTTCGGCGCGGTCTTCGATGGCCGACAGCTGCAGGCCGAGGACGGCCTGGGCGTTCTCGAGGGTCAGGCGGTTGATCTGCGCGGCGGTGTCCGCGAACTGACGCGCCGCGGTGGCGAACTGCTCATTGAACTGCGGGTACATGGCGGTCTCCTGCTCAGGGTCACCGACGGTTCTGCCGGTTTGTGCGTTGCAGCATAAGGCAGGATTTGTTGCGATGCAACAATACCGATTCCCGGCGTGGAGACTGTTCAGCTGGCGGCCGGCTACCCCGGCCCTCAGGCTCCCCGGTAGCGACAGCCCGAGGTGCAGGTCTCGTGCACCACGACCTCCGACAGCTGCGGCAACGCGGGCTTCAGCTGCTCCCAGATCCACACCGCCAGACGCTCGCTCGTCGGATTGTCCAGCCCCTCGATGTCATTGAGGTAGTGGTGGTCGAGCCGGTCGTAGAGGGGCTTGAAGGCCGCCTTGATGTCGGCGAAGTCCATGACCCAGCCGGTGTGCTCGCCCGGTTCGCCCGAGACGTGCAGTTCGACCCGGAAGGAATGTCCGTGCAAGCGGGCGCACTTGTGGCCTTCGGGGACGTTGGGCAGCCGGTGGGCGGCCTCGAGGGTGAAGACCTTGAAGATATCCATGCGGGAATGGCCGGCGCATGTCGCGCGGCAGTGGCAGCGGGGCGGCACAGGATAGCGCCCCGGCGGCCGCGCACCGGCAACGCTGCCCCAACGCCTCCCTTGATGCTCGCGGCAGTGGCACGGCATCGACGTTAAAATCAGCTGTTTCCCGTCGCGGCGCCATCGCTGCCGCCCGGCGTCCCCTTCGCACTGCAGCGCCGCCGACCCTTCGGCCGAGCCGCCTCGCAGTGCCTTTCGAGCCAGCCCCGTGCCCGCCATGTCCAATTCCCATCGCAAGCCGCTTCCCGGAACCTCGCTCGACTACTTCGACGCCCGCGCGGCGGTGGAGGCGATCCGCCCCGGTGCCTGGGACGGGCTGCCCTACACCTCGCGCGTGCATGCCGAGAACCTGGTGCGGCGCGCCGACGCTTCGATGCTGGAGGCCTACCTCATCCAGCTGATCGAGCGCCGCCGCGACCTTGACTTCCCGTGGTTCCCGGCGCGCGTGGTCTGCCACGACATCCTCGGTCAGACCGCGCTGGTCGACCTGGCCGGGCTGCGCGATGCGATCGCCGACAAGGGCGGCGACCCGGCGCAGATCAACCCCGTGGTCCCGACGCAGCTGATCGTCGACCACTCGCTGGCCGTGGAGTGCGGCGGCTTCGACCCGGACGCGTTCACCAAGAACCGTGCGATCGAGGAGCGCCGCAACGAGGATCGCTTCCACTTCATCGAGTGGACGCGCAAGGCGTTCCGCAACGTCGACGTAATCCCGCCGGGCAACGGAATCATGCATCAGATCAACCTGGAGAAGATGTCGCCGGTGGTGCACGCGCAGGACGGCGTGGCCTTCCCCGACACGTGCGTGGGCACCGACAGCCACACCCCGCACGTCGATGCGCTGGGTGTGATCGCCATCGGCGTCGGCGGGCTGGAAGCCGAGAGCGTGATGCTCGGCCGCGCCTCGTGGATGCGCCTGCCCGAGATCGTCGGCGTCGAACTGACGGGCAAGCCGCAACCGGGCATCACCGCCACCGACATCGTGCTGGCGCTGACCGAGTTCCTGCGCCAGTCCAAGGTGGTTGGCGCGTACCTGGAGTTCCGCGGCGAAGGCGCCGCGGCGCTGACGCTGGGCGACCGCGCGACCATTTCCAACATGGCGCCCGAATACGGCGCCACCGCCGCGATGTTCTTCATCGACGACAACACGCTCGACTACCTGCGCCTGACCGGCCGCGAGGAGCCGCAGGTGCAGCTGGTGGAGACGTACGCCAAGACTGCCGGCCTCTGGGTGGACACGCTGGCCGGTGCCCAGTACGAACGCACCCTCACGTTCGACCTGTCGAGCGTGGAGCGCAACATGGCCGGCCCGTCCAATCCGCACCGCCGCCTGCCGACATCGATGCTGGCCGAGCGCGGCATCGCCACCGGCATGACGCTGGCGCGCGAGCAGGAAGCACAGGGCCTGATGCCCGACGGCGCGGTGATCATCGCCGCCATCACCAGCTGCACCAACACCTCCAACCCGCGCAACGTGATCGCCGCCGGCCTGCTGGCGAAGAAGGCGAACGCACTGGGCCTGGTGCGCAAGCCGTGGGTCAAGACCTCGCTGGCACCCGGCTCCAAGGCCGTGCAGCTGTACCTGGAGGATGCGGACCTGCTGAAGGAACTGGAGCAGCTCGGCTTCGGCATCGTCGGCTTCGCCTGCACCACCTGCAACGGCATGAGCGGCGCACTCGACCCGAAGATCCAGCAGGAGATCGTCGAGCGCGACCTGTACGCCGTGGCCGTGCTGTCGGGCAACCGCAACTTCGACGGCCGCATCCACCCTTATGCCAAGCAGGCGTTCCTCGCATCGCCGCCGCTGGTGGTCGCCTACGCCATCGCCGGCACCGTGCGCTTCGACATCGAGAAGGACGTGCTGGGCACCGACGCGCAAGGCCGGCCGGTGACGCTGAAAGACCTGTGGCCGACGGACGAGGAGATCGACGCGATCGTCAAGGCCAGCGTCAAGCCCGAGCAGTTCCGCAAGGTGTACGAGCCGATGTTCTCCGTGCGCGTCGAACACGGCGAGAAGGTCGGCCCCCTGTACGACTGGCGCCCGCAGTCGACCTACATCCGCCGACCGCCGTACTGGGAGGGCGCACTCGCCGGCGAGCGCTCGCTCACCGGCATGCGCCCCTTGGCGGTGCTGGGCGACAACATCACCACCGACCACCTCTCGCCGAGCAACGCGATCCTCGCCACCAGCGCGGCGGGCGAGTACCTGACGAAGATGGGCGTGCCGGAGGAGGACTTCAATTCCTACGCCACCCACCGCGGCGACCACCTCACCGCGCAGCGCGCGACCTTCGCCAACCCCAAGCTGCTCAATGAGATGGTGCGCGACAGCGAGGGCAACGTGCGGCAGGGCTCGCTGACGAGGATCGAGCCGGAAGGCGAGGTCGTGCGCATGTGGGAGGCGATCGAAACCTACATGCAGCGCCGCCAGCCGCTGATCATTATTGCCGGGGCCGACTACGGCCAGGGCAGTTCGCGCGACTGGGCCGCCAAGGGCGTGCGCCTGGCCGGCGTGGAGGCCATCGCGGCCGAGGGCTTTGAGCGCATCCACCGCACCAACCTGATCGGCATGGGCGTGCTGCCGCTGCAGTTTGAGGCCGGCACCACACGCGAGACGCTGGGCATCGACGGCACCGAAACCTTCGACGTCGTCGGCGAACGCACGCCGGGCGCGGTCCTGACGCTGGTCATCCACCGCACCGACGGCAATACGCTGGAGGTGCCCGTCACCTGCCGTCTCGACACGGGCGAGGAAGTGGCGATCTACGAGGCCGGCGGCGTGCTGCAGCGCTTCGCCCAGGACTTCCTCGAATCGGCGAAGGCGGCCTGACATGGCACACGCGCCGCAGCTCCGCATCCCCGCCACCTACATGCGCGGCGGCACCAGCAAGGGCGTGTTCTTCCGGCTGGAAGACCTGCCGGAAGAAGCACGGGTGTCCGGACGGGCGCGCGACGCGCTGCTGATGCGCGTGATCGGTTCGCCCGACCCCTACGGCAAGCACACCGACGGCATGGGCGGCGCCACGTCCAGCACCAGCAAGTGCGTGATCATTTCGAAGTCGGCGGTGCCCGGCCACGACGTCGACTACCTCTACGGCCAGGTCGCGATCGATACCGCATTCGTCGACTGGTCCGGCAACTGCGGCAACCTGTCCTCGGCGGTCGGGCCCTTCGCGATCGCCAACGGCCTCGTCGACCCCGCGCGCGTGCCGCGGGACGGGATGTGCACGGTGCGCATCTGGCAGGCCAACATCGGCAAGACCATCGTCGCGCAC